>JAJRTP010000082.1 GCA_024278255.1 Chloroflexota bacterium
CGCATCCCATCCACATGCACGGCGAGCAATTCCAGATCCTGGATCGGCAGATCAGCCGCTCTGGCCGGGCCGCCTGGGAGAGCCTCAGCGAAGGTTTCGTGGATGAGGGCTGGAAGGACACGGTCCTGGTGATGCCGGGCGAGCGCGTGCGGGTCATCCGTCGCTTCGAAGATTTCACCGGTCTGTTCCTCTACCACTGCCACAACCTCGAGCACGAAGACATGGGCATGATGCGCAACTTCGAGATCGTCGCCTGAAGGAATGCTGGATATTAAACCGAAGTCGTAACAAGACCGGGAGTTTTGTTTCCGTTGATCTCATAGTGACTTCAGTTTAGATTGCAATCAGATGGAGAACAGTCGTTTTGCTTGTTGCCGAGATTAGAGATTGAACGTTCTCTGGTTGAGCATCAATCTCCCAATCTCTTAATCTCCTAATCTCAAAACGATTTTACTTTGTATTTTCCGCCGATCTGCGAATACCCAATATCAACAACAATAATACCGACACCCCCCAAACGAACAGGAGACAACACATGAATTCATCACAGACCACCAGGAGAGGTCTCAACCGTCGGGACTTTCTGCGCCTCTCCGGCCTTGGCGCGCTGGGCGTCGTCGCCGGCGGGGCGATAGGCTTCCCTTCCATCGCTTCCGCTCTGACCGATTCGGCCGCAGGCATCGCCGAACCCGATGTCGAAATCAACCTGGAAGCAGTCCTCAGCCAGACGCCGATTTTACCCGGCCTGGAGACGCAGGTCTGGCGCTATCAGGCCGAGCTTGTCAAAGGCCCCGCCGAAACCGTGCAGCCGATCCCGGACACCTATCTTGGTCCCAGCTTTCTTTTCCGCCCCGGCCAGAATATCCGCATCAACTTCACCAACCGTCTCACAGAAGAAACCATCGTCCACTGGCACGGCCTACACGTCCCTGAAGCCGCAGACGGCCATCCTCGCCTGGTCATCGCCCCCGATGAAACCTAGGTCTACGAATTCACGGTGATGGACCGGCCCGGCATGTACTGGTATCATCCCCATCCCCACGGCCGCACCGGCCCCCAGGCCTACAGGGGACTGGCAGGGCTGATCTTTATCTCTGATGGCAGTGAAGGGGAGCTGGGATTGCCCACCGGCGCATATGACGTGCCCCTGGTGTTGCAAGATCGCAGCTTCGATGGCCAGAATCAATTGAGCTATTATACCCACATGGCAGGCTTCTTGGGGGATCAGATCCTGGTGAATGGGCAGGCCAACTTCAATCCCGTCGTAGAGAGAACAATCTACCGCTTCCGCGTCCTCAACGGCTCCAACTCACGCATCTATAAGCTGGCCTGGCCCGATGCCACGCCCCTGACCGTGATCGGCACAGATGGCGGCTTGCTGGACGAGCCTGTGCAGCGCAATTATGTGACTCTGGCCCCGGCCGAGCGGGTCGATCTGCTGGTGGATTTCAGCCAGTGGCCTGCGGGCAGCGCCATCACTTTACGCAGCCTTTACTTTGCCGGCGGCGGATTCGGCGGCGGCATGGGGGGAAATGATATGAACTTCGACCTCCCCAACGGCGCCGATTTCCCGATCATGAGCTTCCAGATCAGCGATGGCACAACGCCCACGCCGACGCCCACCGCCACCGTGGTCCCCACCCTGACGCCCACCCCCACCGCCACCCCGTCCAATCTCACCCCCTCCGCCTATATGCCCCTGATTTTCGCCACCGGTGCTGGCGGCGGCCAATCGGGCGAGGCAGCTGTTTCTGGCTCGGACTTCAGCGCCGACACAGTGGAAGCGGTGCAGGCCGATCGCAGCTTTTATCTTTACATGCAATTCGGTCGCTGGACGATCAGTGGCCGCACTTTCCAGATGGAAGCCGTAGCGCCCGATGAGATCGTGGAGTTGGGCTCCAAGGAGGTGTGGGAGTTCGTCAACAACTGGCCGGGTGGTACGGGCGGCATGATGGGCGGCATGGCCCATCCCATACACATCCATGACTTGCAATTCCGGGTCATTTCCCGCCAAGCGCCCACCGATTCGTTCCATCGCTCGAACTGGGAGACGGTCAAGGATGGGTATGTGGATGGCGGCTGGAAGGACACCATCTTGCTGATGCCCGGCGAGCGGGTGCAGGTAGAGCTGGAATTTAAAGACTACACCGGCCTCTTCCTCTACCACTGCCACAATCTCGAGCACGAAGACATGGGCATGATGCGGAATTATCGTATTGTGGAGCCTGCAAACTAGGTCGATCGATCATCGGACATGCATCACGAAAGGCCGGGCTCTCCTCGAGGGCCCGGCCTTTTTGTTTATCGGTGAGGTGTGTTCGTTACGGTTTCACGACGGTGATGGTTGTGCCGTTGCTGTCGCCGTCGGGGTCGCTATTGGCGCCGGCATCGTAGCTCAGTGTGGCGTGACTGACGCCGGTCACGGAGAAGGTGACGTCGCCTTTCCTCTTGCTGATTTTGCCGCTGGTGACGCTACACGAGCCGCTGCCATCGGTGCTGCAGGTTGAGGAATTGACCTTGCCCCGGCTCCAGTCTCCCGTGACATCGGCGTTGGCAACGGGGACGCCGTTGTTATCCAGGACGAAGATGACCACGGTGGCCTTCCAACGGCGGCCCGCCCAGGCGCTGCTGCCGTCGAGATCGCTAATGTGGGCGGAGCTGGCAGAGGGCAGTGGGGTTGGCGTGGGGGCGGGGGTCGAAGTGGGAGCGGGGGTTGAAGTGGGAGCGGGGGTTGAAGTGGGAGTGTTGTTGTCAGGTGTATAGAGTACACTCGTCGCCACCTCAAAACCGTCAACGCTATTGCCGCCCATCCCACCGGCTAACAACACCTGGCCATTGGGGAGCGCCATACCGATATGTCGAGAGTAATCGGCCGGAATGTCAGTTGTCGCCGCAAAAGCGCCAGTGGACGGGTAGTAAATCTCCGCGCTGCGGGGATTCCAGGGACCGCCGGCAAAGAGAACCCGACCATCCGCCAGGAGTGTGGCGGTGTGCTGGTAGCGGCCTGTAGTCAAATTGCCGGTAAGCGTCCAGGAACCGGTCGCCGGGTCATAGAGCTCGGCGCTGCCGTTGCTATCCGTCTGGCCTTGCAAACCCAGACCGGCCGCAACCAGAACCCGGCCGTCGTTCAGCCGCGTGGCGGTATGGGCGTAACGGGCGATGTTCATGCTGCCCGTCGTCGTCCAGATGCCGGTGGCCGGATCATAAATCTCGGCTTGGGTAACAACGTCAAAACCGAAAGAATCGTTAAAGCCGGCTGCAACCAGGACACGGCCGTCATTCAGCAAAGTCATTGTGCCTTCACCGTGCCCGCTGTTCATACTGCCCGTAGCCGTCCAGACGCCCGTAGCCGGATCGTAAAGTTCTGCGGTCCGGCTGCCACCCGCGTTACCGGCGACTAAAACGCGGCCGTCATTCAACAAAACAGCCATTTGCCCGGAACGTCCCTGGGTCATGCTGCCTGTGGCCGTCCAGGTATCCGTCGCAGGATCGTAAATCTCCGCGTTGGGGAAGATACCGGAATAAGCTGTTTCATATCCGGCAGCCAGGACACGGCCGTCTGCCAATTTTGTGAGCGACCCATGCACTTTGCTGAAGTTGACCGGGCTGGTAAACGACCAGGTACCGGTAGCCGGATCATAAATCTCGGCCGTAAAGCTGCCACCGCCCCAGACTGCGCCACCGGCCACCAGGATACGGCCGTCATCGAGTTGCACAACACGATGATCGGCGCGGACACTGTTCAAGTCGCCGGTAAACGTCCAGGAATCAGCAGCCAGGGCGGGCAAGACCGCAATCAGGGCTAAGCCGATAACCATTAAAGTGATGGCGATGGCACGTGATTTGCGCTGGCGGGATTTTAGATAACGCATCATAAGTATATCTCCTTATGCTTTAGGGGCCGGAAAATGCACTTCCCGACCAGGAAATTGACCATGTATCCCTCACGCATCCCTATGATTTCCGCGAATTTTGACAGCATGACTTTGGCGGCAGGCAGGCGCATCCGCCCGTCACCAGAGGCAGTGTCTGCCAGCATGGTTCGGAAAAAACAAAAACGTATGAAAGGGAATTTCTTGGAAACGGCTCCGTGTTAGCGCGCTAAGTTAACCATTTTGCTGCCCTAAAAAAGCCCCGCTCAAGGGGGATTTACAAAAAGACAGACTGACCGTTTACATCTTGGATACAGGGGCTATTCTAGCCAGTATGCGGATCGTTATCCGTGTGATGGCTTACATTGCGCATTTTTTGCCGGGGAAATCTTGCTGGCAGCCCATCGAAAAGACCCGGTTTCACGCTGTAAGGCGATTTGGCAAATCGCCCTACGGAAATTCTAAATTTGCTGGAATCCGGTTATTTACTATTCTTCCACAGCGTAAATTACCGCGTACTCATCCCGATACACTTCCGTGAGAAGGGGGTCGGCCGCGGCGTCTGCCATGAAGGCTTCGTGTTTCAGGTCGGAGAAAACGTAGTCGCCGCCAAAACGGTCGCGGATGATGGCGCCGGGGTCGTCTACCCGGCCGCGGGTGATTTGTTTCCACTCTTCAAACAGGTCGGCGTCGTACAGTTCCATGAAGGTGGGATCGAGGCCGGCCATATACACGGCGTCAGTGTTATAGAAGAAGAGGCGGGTAAAATCATCCCAATCGGTCTGAAAGATGTTGGCGCCGGGGGCGTTATCGTGCAGCCAGATGGCGGCTTGGGCGTAACGGTCGGCGGGGCGGCTGCGGGACATCAGGTCACGGCCGTCACGCACACTGACAAAGAGGGGATAGGCCAGGAGGAGGAGCATGGCTATGGGAAGAGCGTAGGAGAGATACGGCCGTATCCCCGCCAGCTTCCCCCGCCAATCCCGCAGCAAGGGAGCCGAGGCAAACGCCAGAAAGAGCAGGGCAAACGGCGGGAAATATTCCACAAAACGGCGTGACTGGAACAACATGTAACCAAAGACCACCACCAGCCCCAAAGCCGTCAGGGAAGCCTTGTCAATCCGGTCCTCGCGCCAGCCCAACGCCAGCGCGCCCACCAGGACGGCCAGCAAAGCCACGCCAGAATTTTCCACCAGCGTCCAGGTGCGGTACGGATTCCATTCATTGCCCACTTTGGTCGTGGACTCGCCGACTTTGGGCGCCAGATGGCCCAAAATGAATTCAATATTTTGCGGAAAATACGGGTTGATGAGCAGCCCCAGGCCAATGCCTACTAGCGGATAAACGACCGCCTGCCAGACAATACGCCGCTGCAAAAGGAAAACGGCCGTCGCATACACCACCGCCATCACCACCAGCAGGGGAAAGGCATTGTAAAACCAGACGTAGAGAAAACCCAAAACCACCAGCCACTTATACCGCTCCGTCAAAAGTAAATGCAGACCAATCACCAGCAAAAGCAGTGAGGCGGATTGGGCGCGAGGCATACTCATCCGGTACAAAAAGGCTTCGGAGGAGGCAAACAGGGCAATGGCCCAAATGGCGGCGTAGGGCACTTTTTGCCCGCGCAGCAGCCACCAAACCGCCAGAAAAGCCAGCGAAGGCATAATGATGCTGGCAATTTTGGCTCCCTGCGTTAAGGCCAGCCCGCCATCTACGGCCGGATCGGTCGTGGCGAAGAGGGCCAGGAAGGCGTGGTAGAGCATGTGGTGGTCGTAGAAGGCGTCTTCGTTGAGGATAGTCGTAGGCAAATATGGAAAATCTACCTTGAGACCCTCATTGCGGATGAGATAGCCCATCTTCATGTGGTAGTAACCGTCGTTACCAGCTAATGAAGGCGTGCCGTACTGGACGATGGCGAACCCGGCGATAAAGATGGCAAAGAGGATGACGGCCGTAACCGCTGTTCTTACCCGGATTTGGGTTGAGGATACGGCCGTGTTGCCATCTGCTTCAGCCATTTTAGGCAATACGCTTTTAGCTATTGTCGTTATCATTGTCATTCTCATTATCATTGTCTGAATGACCGCCGTTGTCGTTATCGTCGTTATCGTTATCGTTGTCGTTGTTATCGTTGTCGTTGTCGTTGTCGTTGCCGCTGTTATCGTTACTGTTGTCGTTGTTGTCGTTCATATTGTCATCATTGCTGTTATCGCCATCATCGCCATTACTGTTGTCATCATTATGATTGTCATCCTCGTTGTCATTACCGTTATCGCCATTGTCATTCTCGTTGTCGTTGTCATTATTTGACGGAGGCGGCTGGGTAGCGGCAGGCGGCGGGGTGGGCGTATAAGTTGGCGTCAGTGTCGGTGTCACCGTTTCCGTGGGCGTCGGCGTCTTGGTGGGCGTCTCCGTAGCCGTCGGCGTGGCGGTAGATGTCGTCGTCGGCGTGCTGGTGGATGTGGCTGTAGGCGTCGCCGTTGGGGTGTGGCTGGGCGTCGCCGTCACGGTTGGCGTGGGGGTTTCCTCCGTGTCTACGGGCGGGACGGGTTCGGGCGGGGGCGCATCGCCTGTTAACACAATGATGCGGCTGGCGGTAAGGTTGCCCTCGTGGGTACGGCCGTAAACGCGGGCCAATTCATCTATTTGGGGATGGCCTTCTACGGCCGTTTCCCCCGTAATTCCCACCAAAATCGAGGCCACCACCCAGTGGTCGTCGGCCAGCGTCTCGATAAGGCCGTCAAAGGTCACGTCGGCATCCCGGCCGGACAGCAGCAGCATTTCCACTTCCCGGATGCGCTCTTCCCGGAACTGCTCAATCAGGGCCATACGATCTTCCGGCGAACCGGCCCGCGCCAAACGTGCCTGCTCGACGAACAGTTTGGTGTTGTACAAAGCATCGCCAGGCAAAGACGTCGCCGAGGCGGAAACAAAGGCGACGCCAAAAAAGATGAGGAACGCAGCCAGGGCCAAGGTGGGCGCCAGCGCCTTGCGCAGCCAGAACCACCAGGGGCGGCTAACTATGGCGGCAGGAGCGGCGGCGGCAGCCAAAAAGGCTTTGCGGGAGGCTGCTTTGGCCTCACGCGGCGGATTAGGCGCTAAAACAGACAGTTGAGCGGCCGTATTGAGAAACGGCCGTAACCCCTCCGCTTCCTCCGGGAAACGAGCCAGAATATCATTTGCCGACATGCCCTGTTCCAGCATGTCCAAAGCTGCCATGAGGGTTTGGTCTGATACGTTCATTGTGATGCCCCCATCTCCGATTGCGTCATTGTGCGCGTCAGGGCGGCTACGGCCCGCACCTGTAACATTTTTACCGATCCTTCACTTTTTCCCATCGTTTCCGCCGCTTCCCGAATCGGCATACCATATCCAAATCGTAAGGCTAATACCTGCTGTTGATCCTCTGTCAGATGCTGCATCGCCTGCTGCAACTGCTCCGACGCCAACGCCGACTCCAAATGCTGTTCCGGCCCCGGCCCCTCATGGGGTGTGGATTCATCCAGTTCTGTTAAATTGGCCCGGCGCTTTTTGCGGTAATACTCTTTCACCACATTGGACGCCACGCCATAAAGCCAACCTCGGATTGTGTTCTGCGGCGCGTGCTTGTCGCGCAGCGCATTCAACAATCGCAAAAATACATCGCTGGTCAGGTCTTCCGCCATATGCGAATCATCTACCCGAAAGGCTATGTATCTGTAAATAGAATCGTAATAGGTCTCATGAATCAGGGCTAACGCCTCTTGATCCATCGCCCTGGCCCGGTGAAGAAGGGTGTACTCGTCTACCACGTTCTGAAATTTCTCCTGTTTGAGAACTGAATCTGCCGGACAGCCTGCCTGCCGCACATTTTGTTTATTATAGACTAACTGTGTCACAAGCTGCTACCTGGTACATTACACATTTCAGATTGACGCTGGTTCTCTTTGCCAGACCTGTTAGCTTAGTAAGCTGCGCCAACCGGAGTGGTTGACGCAACATTTACTGCACTATTATCAAATTATTAAAAAGGCTCCCCCCTTGATAACAACCTGATGGTGATTTAACTAATCATCATCATTTTTGTTGTCATCATCGCCGTGGTCATCGCCACCGTCATCATCCCCGGAATCGTCATCGTTACCGTTGTCATGATCATCCCCGGAATCGTCGTCATTGTTGTTTTGACCTGAGTCATCGTTGATGTTGTCACTGTCATCGTCATTGTCGTCCTGGTCATCATTGCTGTTGTCCTGGTCGTCATTGCTGTTGCTGTGGTCATCACCATCGTTGCTGTTGCCGCTGTCATCGTTGGTATTGCTGTCATCGTTGGTATTGCTGTCATCATTGGTGTTGCTGCTGTCATCGTTGCTGTTGCCGTTGTCGCCGACGTCGTTGCTGTTGCTGTGGTCGTCGCCATCATTGCTGCTGCCATCGTTGCTGTTGACATCATCACCGACGTTGCTGTTGCCATTGTCGTCGTTCATGTTGTCGTCATCGCCGTCATGGTCGCAGTCGTTGGCGTTATCGTCGTCTTTGTTGGCGTTATGATCGTCGTCCGCGTTCATGTTGTCGTTGTCGTCGTTCATGTTGTCGTTGTCGTCGTTCATGTTGGCATTGTCGTCATTCATGTTGTCGTTGTCATCATGATCGTCGTCGTCATCACAATCGCCAAAGTTGGCATTATCGTTGTCATCATTCATGTTGGCGGCATCGTCGTCTTTATTGGCGTTGTCGTCATCAGCCATGTTGGCGTTGTCGTCATCGGCATTCATGTTGTCGGCGTCATCGTCCATGTTGGCGTTATCGTCATCAGCATTCATGTTGTCGGCGTCATCGTCCATGTTGGCGTTGTCGTCGTCAGCATTCATGTTGGCAGCGTCGTCTTTGTTGGCGTTGCTGTCGTCATCATTCATATTAGCGTCGCTGTCATCATCTGCGTTGGCGTTGCTTTGGGCGGCGCTGTCGTCTTTACTACCATCATCATCCTGGGCGACTACGGCCGTATCTTTGCCGGCTTCTACGGCCGTTTCTGCCGCAGCCGTACAAGCCCCCAACAACAAAACAGCTATCATGGCCAATAACAATAAACTAAAGCGATTACGGATTGAAATTTTCATTTGAACTCTCCTTTATTTACACTACACTTATCAATAAAATTTTTGTTGCCGCAATGTGATAAACCAATGATTGGCCTTACCCCACATCATGCGTTCTTGCTATCATAGTGAACTTGGGTATGAAAAAGTAACGGGTGGTAACAACTAATTTCACAACGGATTTGGAAATAAGCAGATGGACAGATTTTTGGGAGCGGATTTTTTGGCAGAAGCAGGGTTGAATTTGCAGGCGGTATTTGACTGCGCGGCGCTGCCGGAAGCTGTTTTGCAACCCATGCGGGAAAGCGGCGTACCGGTGGAGGAATACGGCCGTCTCGTCCTGCTCGGTCATGGCGGGCGGCGGCTGTGGAACAGGTTGCAGACATTCGGCATGAAAACGGCCAATCCCGTAGACCATTACAGTCTGGCCATCACCCGCCAATATATAGAACGCTATCTGAACAACGCCCCGCACCTGATTTTGTACCCGCTGACCAATTTCCTCGTTCCCCTGACCCAATTGGGCGAATTGGCCGGCTGGAGCCAGCCGGCGCCCATCGGCCTGGGCATCAATCCCACCTACGGCGTCTGGTTCGCCTACCGCGTCGCTTTTTTGGTAAGCGACAACCGATCACCGGCCACCGATTACCGATTACCGGCCACCGACCACCCTTGCGCTTCCTGCGCCGATAAACCGTGTATCACCGCCTGCCCCGCTCACGCCGTCCGGCCGGACCCGCAGCAGTTTGACATTTTCACCTGCGTCCGGCGCCGGCTGGAAAGCAATTCGTCCTGTGCAGATCGCTGTCTGGCGCGGCTGGCCTGCCCCATCGCCCCGGAACACCGTTACAGTTTGGCCCAAATCCGGTATCATTACGGGCAATCGTTGATTACTATTCGAGAATATATAGAGGAGAGAGATTAGCGATATATCCACAGATTTCGCAGATTACACAGATTTTTAAGAGTTTCGTCTGCGAAATCTGTGGATTGAATCATTTTCTAATCTCAAATCAAATTTGTCACAAAATCAAAAAACACCGCCTAAACCAAGATCAGCTCACAGTATGAACAAGCGGGAACTGCGGGCCAGTTTGTATTTGCCTATTGCCATTATTCTGGGAATTTGGGTGATGGGGCTGCTGTTCTACATGGTGACGCCGGGGGATTTTAATACGGCCGTAGGCATAGCCGTCAGCGCCGCTCTCTTCCTTTACTTAGTGTATTGGACGCGAAACGCCCCGTCACGCACCCGCATGATTGCCATATTACTGGCTGTGCCGGCGCTGGTAGGTATAACGATGGGCATGGTATACGGCCGTGCCAGCTACACCATCGGCGGCGTCAGCCTCACCATTCTCCTGCTCATCCTCTACCGCGCCCTCAGCACCCCCATCTCCTACCGCTTCGCCTACCGCCACTTCCAAAACGGCAACAATGAGGCAGCCCTGCATCTGATCAACCGGGCCATCGTCACCCGGCCCAACTACTGGGAATCCTACCAGCTAAAAGCCCTCATCTACCTTTCCCAGATGGATTTTGCCCGGGCCGAAGAAAGCGCCCGTGATGGGCTGGCCGTCAAGCCGGACGCCCCCTCCCTGCACAACACGTTGGGGCAAATTTACCTGGCCCAAACCAATTTCAGCGCCGCCCGCGACCAATTCCTCCACGCCGTAGAAGCAGACCCGGACAACGCCATCACCTGGTATTTTCTGGGATTGAGCCAATACCGGCTGGCAGATTTCCGGGACAGCGCCGAGTCCCTGACCGTGGCCATCAAAAACACCCTGCGCTACGTGGATTTTGAACTGCTGGCCCATTACTATCTGTGGCGCGACTTGCACGCACTGGGAATGGACGATGAAGCGGCCCAGATACAGGAAAAATTACCCGAATTTGCCGACGGCCTGCCCATCCTGCAAGCCCAATTAGCCGAGCAAGCCGATTACCCCCATGCGGAGATGATGCGGGCTGATCTGGCAAAGATTGAAAACGTGATGCGTGATACGTGATGCGTCTTCACGTATCACGTATCAAAAACCATACCAATAAGAAGGAAGACACCATCTATGAAACTTTACATGATCCGTCATGGCGAAAGCTATGTGAACTTAAAAGATTGGGCCGGCGGCAATGTGGATGCCGGTCTGACACCTTTGGGACAGGCGCAAGCAGCAGCGCTGGGCGAATGGCTGCCCAGTCACATCCCCCACATTGACGTCCTGTACGCCTCCACCATGCAGCGCGCCCAGGAAACGGCCGCCCCTGTCTCCCAAGCCTATAACATCCCCATCACCCTGGATAACCGGCTGCGAGAGATTGGCAATAATAAACTAACCGGCGATCCCTGGCCCAGCGACGGCCTGCCGGAATATGGCGACTTTTGGGGGAGTGAACAACCTTTTTCCACCATCACACCCGACTATCCCGAAGGTGAATCTCTGATGCACTTTCGTATCCGCATCGGCCAATTCATCGAAGAAATTCTGGTCAAACACCAGGGAGAAGTCGTGGTAACTGTCTGTCATGGCGGGGTTATTGAACTGACATTCGACCATATGTTCAACATCGGCCCCTGGCGACGTGCCGAAGTGTGGAGTAAAAATACCGGCATCACTTTCTTCGAGTATGTAGAACACCCCCTGCGCGAATTGTGGCGGCTTTACTACCACAACCGGGTGGAACATTTGCATGACCTGCTTCAAACAGACGGCCGTGGCCCCGAAATTGACAGCCGGGAAAATCTGACAGTAAGCAGTGACCAGGAATCAGTTTGATGCAAAAATGTGGCTGGGTTATACTCTAAGCTGTGTAAAACATCACCTTATCACCTTGTCACCAAGTCACCTTGTCAAGCACAAAAGGAGCGAAAAATGTCCAGAATAATGCCCCTATCCAATATTGATGCCGCCTGGCTGCACATGGATGATCCCACTAATCTCATGATGGTCTCCGGCATTTTGACCTTTGAGGACCGGGTAGATTTTGACAGTCTCAAAACCATCCTGGAACACCGGCTGCTGACTTTTGATCGCTTTCGGATGCGGGTTGTGGAACCCAAAGTCCCGTTTCTGCCCACATATTGGGAAAAAGATCCCCTGTTTGACATCAACTCACACCTCCATTTAGTTGGACTACCGGAACCAGCCGGACAAAATGAACTGCAAGATATGGTCAGTGACTTGATAAGTACCCCACTCGATCCGAGCAAACCTTTATGGCAAATTCACGTCATAGACAATTATCAGGAAGGCGGCGCCCTCATTATACGCCTGCACCACAGCATTGCTGATGGTATGGCACTCGTCTTTGTGCTGCTTTCTATGACGGATATGACGCCCGACGCGCCCCTCCCGGAGGGCGAACCGGCTTACATGAAACAGTCTGGCCGCAGACGCCGCCATCTAATGAATGGCACGTTGAAGGCCGTACTCAAAAAGAACAAAGGCAACGTCAAAAAATTTGGGCGGGCTTACAAACGGTTTTTACACGAGTCATTGGAAGTGCTGGTAAACCCAACTCACGCTTTGGAGTTAACCTTTGACGGCACCGACCATGCTTATGCTGCCGGGCGGTTGATGCTGCGCAGTAATGACCCGCAAACCATCTTTAAGGGAGAGTTGGGCGTACCTAAACGGGCGGCCTGGTCACGGCCGTTACCCCTCAAAGATGTCAAAGCCATCAAAAAAGTGACCGGCGCCACCGTCAATGACATCCTGACCTCCGCCATGACGGGTGGATTGCGCCGCTACATGCTGGCGCGTGGTGATGCAGTAGACGGAATTAACTTCCGGGCCGGCATCCCCATCAATATGCGCTCGCCGGAAGAGATGGGCACGCTGGGCAACAA
>JAJRTP010000083.1 GCA_024278255.1 Chloroflexota bacterium
AGGACGCCCAAGACAACGCCCAGATTGCTGGTGCGTAAGGGCGGCAGAACGGTGATCTGGCTGAGGGCCATGCGCGTACCGCTGCTTTCGGCGGATTTTTCGCCGGTGTTGATGAGGGTGAGGGTGTGTTCCCCCTCGCTGTCGGCCGTGACTTCGGTGGTTTCATCGTAGCGCAGGACGAGATTGTAGCCGTCTATGGTGACCGGTTCACCGTCTTCCAGGTAGGGCTGCCCGTCTAACTGCACGGCCCAAATACCAAAGTCAGGGCCGGTGGCGTAGGTGATTTCTACTTTTTGGCCGTTGTAGGTAAAGCTGATCTGGTCGCCGGCTACGGCCGTGCCCGCATACACCACATCTTCATCCGCACCTCGTATATCAGCCGGGACGGTCTCCATTTCCCAACCACCGTCCAGAGTGACTGCCTCGGAATTGATAAAATAGCTGCCCTCGCCTACGGCCGTAGCCGTATCCACAAACGGTTCCGAAGGCGTCCCTGTCAATTCATGGCCCAAAAACTGCTTGCCGCCAATACCCACCAGAGGCACGGCAATGATACTCAAAACTACAAACGCCAATATCGTAGATTGCCGCTTGTAATTCTTGTTGGGCAAATTACCAAACACCAAGCTAAAAGGAATCCCCACAAACTGCACCAGCAAAATAGCCAGCACCGATTCAATGAGACCAAAACCCAATTCCGCCGCATAAATAACGGCGATAGAGATGATGATGCCGATGCCGTCATTGTAAATGAGAAAGGCGATGAGGAATTTAAACAACTCCCGGTACTGGCGCACTTCGGTCAGCGTTTCCCAAATGCGGGCAAAGCTGACCTTGATGAGCGACTCCCCTTTCTTCAACTTCTCTGTGGCGGAGGGTGGTTCCGGCACGACTTTCATGATGGGAATGGAGAAGACAGCCCACCAGACAGCCACGCTCAAAAAGGACAGGCGCGCGCCCCAGTTGTCGGGGAATAACTGGATCATCACGACGTTGATAGCCAAGAGCAAACCGCCGCCCAAATAGCCCAGGGCATAACCGCGGGTGGAAACGCGGTCCACGTCATCTTCTTTGGCCACGTGGGGCAACAAAGCGTCGTAAAAAACATTGGCCCCGGCAAACCCGACCCGACCCAAAATGAAGAAGAACGAGGCCATCAGCCAGTCACCCGTATCCACCAACACCAACAGACCGGTACCGATGACGCCAATGGTGATGAACAGGGAAAGGAATTTCTTTTTGCCCCGCTTGATGTCGGAGATAGTGCCCAAAATGGGGGAAAGGATGGCGCCGATAAAGATGGTGATGCTGAGGGTGATGCTCCAGTATTGGGTGGCTACGGCGGCGCTGGGCAGCGTAGCTCCGGCGACGGCACTGTAGTAAAAAGGCAGAACGGCCGCCAGCATGGTGGTGGCAAAGGCGGAATTGGCCCAGTCATACATTGTCCAGGCGCGAATGCGGCGTTTGTATTCCTTTTCGCTCAGTTTATCGGCGGGGATATAAGTGGATTGGGCGGCCATTTCATCTCTCCTTTAGGCGTAGGTGGGTACAAGAATGGAGAGTATTATGCCTGTTACGGCCGTATTCCGCAAAAGTTTTTCTGAATTGGCACAATCTATGAAATCGTGTCAATCGGAATCAAGAAATTCCTGCGGTTGGTTCAGCTTGTTCAGGCAGGGGTTGTAATCTTCGCCCAGGATGACACGGTAGTCGTAGGCAAAATCGTCATCTTCCACCAATTCGATGGCCGAGCGGCGCAGGCCAAAAATCCAGCTAATGAGCCAGTCGTAAGATTCTTTGAAATTGGGGCGGAAGTAGTGCAGTTGGGTAACGGCATCAGGCTGCGGATCATCTTCGGCAATAATGGGGATGAAGCCGTACCAGGCCAGATTGTCGGCCGCCAGCAAGGTCAGATCGGGATTGTCGGTAGCGTTGACGATTTCCACGTAAACGGGGCGGCGCGTAGCTTTGTTCAGCGTGGGCACGCGGAAGAGGCGGCTGAACGTTTCCTGCATGTTGTTTTTGCCTTCCCAGATGGGTAATTGCACCTGCGCCCCTTCCGGCGTAGTCCAGGGCTGCGTACCGCGCGCCAGGTACAGGTGCTGTACGCCATTTTCCCGGATGGTAGGGGCCAGAGCCGCCAGTTGCAGGGCGCGGCCAATGTCCATGTCGGTGTCTACGTTGTCCCGATAGGTATTCCACAGGGCCGGGAATTGGGAAACCAGACCTAAATCTACGCCTTCGTTGAGCATGGCCTGGAGGATTTGCTGCTGGCGGCGGCCGCGATCAAAATCGCTGGTGGTACGGCGGGAACGAGCGTACCAGAGGGCAGTATCCCCATCCATGTGGTGGACGCCCGGTTCCATGGTGTAGATTTCCCAATTGTCTTCATCTTCCACATCAAGTTCCGGGGATTTGAGCCGCCAGTCGCGTAGTTGGCAGCTTACAGCTACGTCTACGCCGCCCATCGTATCTACGGCCGTCTTGAAGCCATCAAAATCCACACGGGCATAATAATGAATGGGGATGCCGAAATTGTAGAGGATGGTTTGTTTGAGCAGCTCTACGCCATCGCCAAAGGAGAGGGCGCTGTTCAGGCGGCTCATTGTTTTGCCGGGGTGGTAGACGTACAGGTCGCGGGGCAGCGAAATGACGGAGGCAGTGCCGGTGTCGTTGTTGATGGAGACGATGATCATGGTGTCGGTGCGGGTGCCGCCTTCATCCAGCGGCGTGTCGCTGCCCAGGAGAAGGATGTTGGTGAAGTCGTCGTTGACGGCGAAGGTGGCGACGGCCGTAGGTACGGCCGTGGGCGGTGTGGGTACGCCTTCCAGAAACGGCGGCGCGGCGGTAGCGGTGAGGATGGGTACAGAGGTGGGTTTGCTGGTAGGGGTGGCTGAGGGGGTGAGCGTTTTTGTAGGCGTGGGGACAGTGGCGGTTGGCGTTGGTGAAGGGCCGGGTGTGGGTGAACCGGCCGGTGTAGGCGTATCAGTAGGGAGAGCGGTTGGCGTCTCGGTGGGTTCAGGGGTGGGGGTATCTGTGGGTTGGCTGATGCGTTTCATGCCTACGGCCGTGGGGGCCAGGGTAGGCAATGTTTGCGCGTTCGCACTGCACCCCATCAGACTAAAGATTAAGACCAGAAAGAGACCAGTTGTTACAATTTGCCGTGAGTATTTTGCCGGTACCATAGTTAGTTACATGCTTCTCCATTTTTCAGCGGCGCATTATACCACCCTCAGATAAAAGGCGAAGGTGATCTTGTCAGTTTTCAGGAAAAGTTCACGAAGGGGCAGGCTACAGTTTTTCGCCAAAGAGGTGTTCTGTTTTGAGGAAAAAGGCATAGCCGAAAAGCAAAACGAGAATGGCGGTGGCGAAAATACGCAGCATGGCCAATAGATCCATCGGCGCCGGCCCGGCGTTAGGCACATTGCCCCACAGCACGGTACGGTACCCGTCCACAATAGAAGCCATCGGATTAACCCAGCGCATTACCCGCGCCGGACTAAAGCCAACCCCCCATATTTCGGCATAGGTGCCGAATTCCTCAAAGGGATAAAACACGGGTGTCAGGAAGAACCAGGCCAATAAAACAACGCTCAAAATCATGGAAACGTCACGGTAAAAGGTATTCAGGCTGCTAAGGATCAGAATCAGTCCCAACATGAAAATGACCTGAGCGATAAGTAAAGGGATTACCCAGAGGGCGTGGACGGTCAGGCCGATACGGGCAATAAAAAGGATGACGATGAGCAGACCGAAGGCAAACAGAAAGTTCACGAAGTTGGACAGGATGGTGGACATGGGCAGAATGATGCGCGGGAAATACACTTTTTTGATGAGCGGGGCATTTCCTGTAATACATTCAACGCCGCTGCTGAGAGAACCGGATAGAAATTGCCAGGGAACGAGGGCTACCAGGATGAAAACAGGATAGTAAGGGATATCTTTGCTGGCCGGCCGCAGTTTAGTGAACAGCAGGGTATAGACGAGCATCATCAACAAAGGGTTTAACAGGCTCCAAACAACGCCCAAAGCTGAATTTTTATAGCGTACTTTGAGGTCGCGCACGACGAGGTTGCGCAGCAAATGGCGGGAGGTATAAATTTCCTTTATTTTGCCCCAGTGGGACTGTAGCTTGTCTGAATCGAAGAATTCGTGCGCCATGCTTTGCCGTGTCTCTGCGGATACAAATGACTTTACCGAAAAAAGGTCAATTTCACCGCAGAGACGCAGAGAACGCAGAGATTTTTCTCTGGGAGCTTTTGAGCCTTTGCGCCCTTTGCGTCTCTGCGGTTAGTTTTCTCGGAAGACTCATAAATGCTTGCCTTAACTTGCCAGGATTTGTTGTCTGATTCGACCGGAGATTATAACGGCCGTACCCCCATTTGGGAAACTGGCAGACCCGTTATTCAAGAAGCACTCACACTGGAAACGAGCACATTTTCGTAAATGGCTTCAATCTGATCCGTGTGTTGGGCCATGGTAAGGCCGGGTTGGATACGGGCACATAAGGCAGGCAGCAGGTCCAGTTCAGTCTGGCAGCGGCGCAGAAGAACAGCCAGCGCAGCATCGTCGCCAGGTGGAAAAAGAAAGCCGTCTACACCATCCTGTACCCGGTCCGCCAATACACCCAAATCGGAAGCAATGACGGGTACGCCCATAGCAAACGCCTCGGAAACCACAAAGCAAAATGTCTCGTACCAGAGCGATGGCACGACGACGACATCCACCTGGGTGAGCATTTGCCAGATGCCATCTCTATCCAGTTTGCCCAGAAAACGCACATTCTCGTTGGCCAGTTGATTCAATTGGGCAACGTAGTCGGGGTCAAATTCCGGGTCCCCGGCAATCCATAATTCGGCGGGAGCTGGCAATTGGGCAAAGGCGTTGACGAGGACGTGTACCCCTTTTTGCCAGGAGAGTCCGCCGATGTAGCCGATACGGAACGGCCGTACTCCCTCATCCTCTCTGGGGACATCAATCGGATAATCCAACCCCGGCGGCACAACTGTCATCCGTTCAGTGGGGATACGATAGCTGGCGTACCAATTTTGCACAAAAGGGGCCGGAGTAATGAG
>JAJRTP010000084.1 GCA_024278255.1 Chloroflexota bacterium
ACCAGGGGAATGGTGAAAATAGCGCCGATGATCAGGCGCTTTTGCTGGTGCTTTAATTCAGCTTTTCGCGCCATCGCTTCGGCGTCTTCCATTTCTTCATCGCCGTCCACGTCTACCACGTCATAGCCTGCCTGACGCACGGCCGCTACCAAATCTGCTTTGGTGACTGCGCCGGGCGCGTAGGTGACAGAGGCGCGCTCGCTGGCAAAGTTGACCGTCGCTTCCAGAACGCCGTCTACTTTGTTGAGCCGTCTTTCGATGGTGTTGGCGCAGGTGGCGCAGGTCATCCCCACCAGTGGCAATTCCACGGTAGCGGTGGGGATTTCGTATCCCGCTTTTTTGACCCGTTCAATGACGTGTTCGGTCACTTCTTTGGCGCTGGTAACGGCCGGATCGTAGGTGACTGTCACCTTTTCGCTGGCAAAATTAACGTTGGCGTCGATGACGCCCTCGGCTTTTTTTGAGCTTCGTTCGACCGTTGCCACACAATTGGCGCAGGTCATCCCCATGACGGGGAATGTGAGTTGTGCTTGTTCTGACATAATGTCATCTCTTGATTTCCCCGGAAACTGTCAAGTTTCCGTGGGGAAACGGTTTCCGTGAGGAAACCGTTTCCGGGGAAATGAATTAATTTACTTGAATCAATCCCTCCGGCGGGTAGTTGATTTCTACTAATGTTGCCTGGATTTGATCCCAGGTTGCCGGGTCTTGCCACTCAACGGTGACTTGTTTGCTTTCCTCATCGGCCTTGACGCTGGTAACGCCTGCAATTTCGCCGACTTCCATTTCGATGGTGTGGGTGCAGTGTCCACAGCTGATGTTGGGTGAAATAAATGTCTTGCTTGCCATAACTATCTCCTTATTTGGTAATTGTTTGAGCTAATCGCTCACTATTATAATTTGGACGATATTGAGAAAACGCTGGTGATCTCTTGCAGCATGGCTTCACGCTCGCCGGGGTCGTCGTGTTGCACGGCCGTAACCACACAACTACGCATATGGCTTTCCAACAGCATCGTACTGACTTTGTTTAACGCAGCCTGTACAGCCTGGATTTGCCTGATGACATCAATACAATAGGTATCATCCTGCACCATGCGCTCAATGCCCTTGATGTGGCCGGAAGCGCTGGCTAATCGCTGTGTTACTGATTTACGTGTCATATCGTCCATAATATTTTCCCACCCCCCTATGGGAGGGGGGTACGTAAATAGTATACCGGATACTACTACCCCCCTCAATCCGCCATTCAGCTAAAAAACATACGCCATTTGGCCTATGTAGGACGATTTTGTAAATCGTCCCGCTGATTGCTGTCCACAGCCCACTGCCGCATCAGCCACAAAGCAGCCAACAACACAATCAGGGAAGCCAACTGCGCTTGCCGGATACTGTCAGCCACAATGACGCTGTCGCCGCGGAAGGCTTCCAGTAGGAGACGGGATACGGCCGTTAACGCCAGCCACGCCAAAAACAAAAACCCGGGGAAAGGGGATTCTTTGCGGATAAACCAGATGACGCCGAATACGGCCGCAGCCATAATAATCTCATAAATTTGCGTAGGATGACGGTTGGCATCCCATAAATAAATGGCCCAGGGCATTTCCGTAGGCACGCCAAAGGCATTGCCGCTAGCCAGATGAGACAACCCCAGACCGATGCTGAAAACCGCCAGCCCCGGCGTCAGCACATCCAGCGTGGGGCGCAAGGGCAATTTTTTGCGACGGCCGTACAGCAGCGCCAGCGCCAAACCAATCACAAAACCGGCCGTCGGGTCCAACGTATTGAAATTCAGCGCCACGATACCTATGGGATCGGCCGCGTAAGCGCTCCAGTACCGGGCCACATACCACAACCGCGCCCCTATGATACCGCCAACCAGAGCCGTCATTACCAGACCATAAGCGGCATCATGCGGTTGGCCCAGCCGTTTGGCTTCTTTCTCGGCCACCGTCAGAGAAAACCACAGCGTCACTAATAAAATCATCCCCGGCACCTGCAAAGCCACCGGGCCTAGTTGGAGTAATGGAAACATATTATTGTTCGCTCACTTCTTCGGCCAGCAAATCCGCCACCTTGCTTTGAATCAACGATTCTTTCATGGGGCCGCCGGGAATAACTTCGCGGATGATCCCCTGGCGATCTACAAAGTAGGTGGTGGGCAAGGCTTGTAACTGGTAACGATTGCTGACCGCGCCGTCCATATCCAGCAAAATGGGAAAAGTCAGGCCAAAATCACGGGCGAATTGGGCGGCCGCCTCCGGATCGTCCTGAAAGGTGCTGTTTACTGCCAACACTTCCAGGCCGTCATCTTTGTTAGCCTGGTAGACGGACTCAATGGCCGGCATCTCGGCGCGGCAGGGCGGACACCAGGATGTCCACAGGTTAATGACGACCACCTGCCCGCGCAAATCGGAAAGAGTGATTTGTTCGCCAGTTGTGGTTGCCAGGGTAAAGTCCGGGGCCAGAAATCCGGCGCGGGGGCTGGGAATCAGTCCGCCGGTAGTGGCGGCCGAAGGTGCGGCCGTCAGGCCAATCCAGCCAATGCCCAGGATGCCCACGACGATGAGTACGGCCGTCCAGCGGCGTGAATCTTGCAGAAGGTTTAGGAATGTTTGCATAGCGTTTGTAAGAAGTTCAACTTCTCCAAGAAGTTGGACTTCTAACTCTCAACCCCCGCAAATGCCTGGCCGCTGAGAAAACCAATATAGGCAGGAACCAGGGGCAGGACGCAGGGCGAAAGGAAGGAAAGCAGCCCGGCCAGAACGGCAATTATATAAGTAGGCGCCGTAGACGCGCCCAGGGGCAAATCCAGAAACAGGCCGTTCTTTTGGGCCCAGATAGCGATGAGGGCTAACTGGTTGGTCAGCAGCATAATGCCGATGAGAATGAGGAAGACGCCGCTGAAAATCTGGATTTTGCGCATGTGGGGGCGTAAACGGCGCACGGCCGTAACCGCCCGATTCATACCAAAACCAATCAGCAAAAAGGGCACAGCCAGCCCCAACGCATAGCCGCTGGCTAAAAGCATCGCCTGCCCCGACGTTTCCTGCACAAAGCCCAACGTCAAAATAGCACCCAGCGTGGTACCTACACAAGGCGTCCAACCGGCAGCAAACACAATCCCCATGAGCATAGAAGACCAGGCCATATTTTTCCGGTCTCCTTGCCACTGCGGGCGCGTATCCGAGTAGTAAGCCATCCAGGGAATTTTTACCACCCCCAGCGTCGCCAGCCCAAATAAAATCACCACCAGGCCGCCGATACGGGCAATCAGCAATTTATATTCGCTGAAAAGTTGGCCTAAAATCGTGGCCGCCCCACCCCAGCCCACCACAAAAATGAGGGAAAAGCCCAGCACAAACAACACCGCGTGATAAAACGTCGTGTAGCGCTGGCTGAGGGTGGGCGGCGATTGTGTTTGCTCCATAAATAACTCCAAATTAGGAATCTGCCAGATCGGCGAAGACGACAATGCGCTGGGTGTTGACCCGGTAGGGATAGCAGGAGATGAGTGTCGCGCTGGCCCAGTCGGTGGGGTCCAGGACGGATACCTCCGTCGGCTCCACAATTTGGGTTTCGCGCACGATGTAAGTGTAACTTTGCGATCCGGTGGAGACGACGATTTCATCGCCCGGCTTCAACTGATCCAGATCGCGGAAAAGTTCACCGTAAATGTCATTGTGCGCGGCCAGAGCCATATTACCCACTTGCCCCGGTGCGGCTGAACCAATTTTTTGAGCCACGCCGCGTTTGAGCGCCTCCCAGTCGTACATCCCCTGCACCACCGGCGCATCTATGTCAATGGCCGGAATCTGGATGCGGCGGGCCTGGACGGGGGCTGGCGTCGGTTTGGGCGGCGGCACGTAGGCATTGATGACGGGCAGCAGATTGGCCGGAATATCGCCGGCTTCACCCGGCTGCGGCGATTGGCCGGGGACGGGCGGTTTGTGGCCGCCGGGCAGAATCACCACGTCAATGAGCGGCTCTTGAGTGGGTGTGGGCACAGCCAATGCCTGGCTTTGCAGCCGTTGCACCTGGCTTAATTCCTGGTTGAGTTCGTTATTGGTATTCCACAGAGTAATGCCGATGATGATGAAGCTGAGGACGGCCGTAATCTCCACAAACAGGAAAAACTTGTTCACCACCCAACGCCAACGAATCCCACCAGTAGGGGCCAAGTCTGCTGCCGGTTCGGCCGGCTTGTCTTCCGGCAGCAGATAAGGCATGATGACCGGCGGCGCATCATTTGGCGGTTGGATACCGGGAATGTCTACGACACGGCCGTCTGCCTTCAGTCGTCGTAGTCGCTGCTGTCGGCGCTGCCGCCGCTTGTGATATAACAGGTGGGCCAGTTCCGATTCGCTCAGTTTGTCCAGCAATTCTTTTTTACCCATGAGTCCAATCGTCAATTAAAAAATCTACAGTCGTAAACTCTACATTTATAGGCGGTTGGGTAATGGCTGACCAGCGTTGAATGGCCTTGTATCACCGTAGGCCATTTGGCGTATGAGTATGGCAGCGGCTTCCTATTACAATACAATGGGCTTGTTATGGTAGAGAAAACGAGAACAATACGGGTGGCTGTTCACGGCCGTACCCCATTGGATCAGGCGGCGCTGGCGGCATTGCTTGCTACACTGCCCGGCTTGCAGGTTGTGCCCTATACGGCCGTACCCCCACCCCACGCTTTGCTCTGCCAATTGCCGGATGAACTGCCGCCCCGCACCCCGGATACGGCCGTTCTCCTTCTCCTCGATAACGCTGAAAATCTCACCCTGCCTCCTGGCGTTACCGGTCTGTTTGCCAAAGACGAAACCCCGGCCGCTTTGAGCGTCGCTATCCGGCAGGTGGCGCGGGGAGAGG
>JAJRTP010000085.1 GCA_024278255.1 Chloroflexota bacterium
CGATATTAAACTCATGTCCAATAATGTTTGTGGTATACTGGAAAAGAGTTACCAAAATGATTGGAGACGGCTATGAATATCCTGCACCAGATTTATCCGGTTAAAGATCAAAAGATTATTGTGAAATTGCCCGACTCTTTCTCTGCTGCCAGCGCCGAAGTAATTGTTTTGCCATTGGTCCAAACTGATTTGCGTAACGCACTCCAGACAGTAACCGGCGAGGAGCGAACGGAAATCATTCGCCAGTTTCTCAACAGAGATACGACAAATTTCACGGCCGAACAAAAAAAAGCGTATCAACGAATTTGTCAAAGGCTGCAACAAAGCCAAACGGCCGATTCGCCGCGCATTGCCGGCTTGTTTGCCGGATTGGTTCAGATTTCGGATGATTTTGATGCTCCTTTGCCGGATGAAGAACTGTTTTGGGGTAAGCAAACAGACGAATATGGTGTGACATTATCTGATGAACTTTCTGCTTGATACACACATTTTTATTTGGTGGGCGGTTGAGCCGCAAAAATTACCGGTTTCCATTCTTGACGCATTACAAAGTCAAGATAATGCTCTTGTGTTGAGTGTTGCGTCTGTCTGGGAAATGCAAATGAAAGTGCAATTGGGACGGTTGGTATTGCCGCTGCCCGCCAGAGAATTTGTGGCGGTTCAATGCGCTGTTAATGATATTGAGATTTTTCCCATTTTTGAGCGTCATGTTTGGGCTTTGGAGCAGTTGCCACATCTGCACAAAGACCCGTTTGATCGTTTGTTGGCTGCTCAGACGTTGACAGAAGGATACACGTTGGTAACAGGCGACAGGCTGCTGTCGCAATATCCAGTGCAGTTGTTAACTTTTCGATTCAAATTTTTCTTGACTACCGGCGGTTGCCTATCCGGGATGTCGCATCAGATATGCTTGCTGTTATACGTGGTATGCGATTCACCATTTACTCTTCCGGCCGGTTACGGCCGTCCGGTGCAGGCGTACCGGGGATGGCGATAGAGCCGTTATCCGGGCGGGGGGCGGGGGGGGCCCAGACGGGGTGAGCGTCCCGGTTGTCGTCCTGGGTGATGCGGGTTACTTCGTTTGTTTCCAGATCGAGCAGGAATAAATCATCGTCAAAAATGAAGGCTATGAAACGGCCGTCCGGTCCCCAGGCCATAAAGTTGGCGTCCCGCGAAAAAGCGCTGTTTTCCCCCGGCGGCGGGTAGAGCTGGCGGGCGTTGCTGCCGTCACTGTCCATCAGCCAGAGGGTGTAGTTGCTGCGCAGGCTGTCCAGGGGATTGGTGGTTTGCAGCCAGGCAATCTGGCTGGCGTCCGGGTTGGGCGACCAGTGCATGTGCGCCCACATACCGCTCTGCTCGCGGAATTGGGCGATCAGGGGGGATTGGGTGTCGGCCACCCAGCTATCAAACTGCATCGCCTGTTCGTCGCCGCCACCGTGCTGGGTGAAGGCCAGGAAACGGCCGTCCGGCGACCAGGTGAGAGTGGGCACCCAGACCCAGTCGGCATTGGTGTTGTAGGGGGTGAATTCCACCAATTGGCGGCGCAATGCGGCCTCGTCTTCCGCTTGGGTGTCAATCAGCCCGACTTCATTGGCGTAGGCGTAGGCAATGGTACGGCCGTCCGGCGACCAGGCGTAATTACCACCCCACCAGCCGTTCAGCGCCGGGTACGCTTCAATCAACTGTTCCGGCTCAAAGTCGGCGTCTTCATCTTCGGGGATGAGGCCCAGCCAGAGATCGTTGTTGGCTTCCCAGCCGGGGGGCTGGTCGGAGGAGCGGGCGGTGGTGTAGGCGATTTGCGGTTCTTCGGCGGCAGGGTTCCAGCCGGCCCACAGCACATTTTCCACGCCTAATTCGCGCGGTTTGGCGCTGCGTTCTGTGCCAATCAGCCATAAGCTGTTGTTGAATTTAGTGGTGTCGGTGGCGGCGCGGGTGTAGAGGAGCTGGCTGCCGTCGGGAGAGAGGGTGAAGACACGGCCGTCAAGTTGGCTGCCGGTGTTGAGTTGTTCGGGTACGGCCGTTGTCCCCCGCATCAAAATAGCGCCGCCGCCACTGATGTAGGCCAGCAAACCGGGAAAGGGCACATTTTCCCGGCTGGCGCCAATGCCAATCATCACCAATTCGTCCTGCGGCTCTTCCACGACCACTCGCTGCGCTTCCCACCGCTCCGATTCCAGATCATCCCGGTAGACGATGCGGATGGTCACTTCTTCCAGGCCGTTTTTGCCCGGCTGCACAATTTGCGGCGGGTCGTCGGCTGTCATCGTGTCTGTGCGCACGAAGCGGCGCTCGTAGGGGATGCTTTCGCTGACGATTTCCAGGTCTTCGCGCACGCGCACCACCCGGATTTCCATCTCGTTTTGTAGAGGGGTGAAGAGGGGCGGCGAAACTTCGTCCAGTTCGCCCAATTCAATTCCGGCTTCTGCCAGTAGTTCGCGCACGGTGGCGGCTTTGCTGGTGAGGTTGAAAGTACGGCCGTCGGTGTTGAGGGTGATGGGGATGGGCTGCTGTTGGGCCGCTTCGGGCGGCTGCTGGCGGCAACTAGCGGCGAGAAGCGCAAATGCTATTGCGTATTGCGTATTACGTAGCGGCCGGTTGTTACGCAATACGCAATACGCAATACGCAATACGTTCTTCACTGCAAACTGAATACTGAACACTGAAAACTGAATCAAGCCTCTCGCCACATCTGGCTGATTTCAGGGGCCAGATCGTCAGTTACCATCTGGATGGTATCGTCGTCCAATAAATTTTTGAGGGCGTGGAAGACTGCTTTGACCGGATGGCGGGCGAAGATGGGATCCGTCGCGCCGGCCCGGCGGGCACACTCTTTCAGGAAATCTTCACGGGGCATTGTTTTGTCGCGGAAATGGGCCAGCCGGAAAACGCGGCCCACGTCGTAAGCCAGTTCCTCTGGCAGCGCCGCTTTTAGCTGTTTTTTGGCGCTGCGGCTCATATTTAAGCCGAGTGTTTTGAGTACGGCCGTACTCCAGCGCTGAGCTTCTGCCGGGGTAAGCAAATAGCCCAGCGTTTGAATTGTGTCGTAGTAAGTGTCCAGATCAGTTGTTTGGGTCATTGTCTGTGTCGTCATGTCAATACCAGAAACCTCCGGTTGGATTTGTACTTTGAGATGAGAAAATCGTCAAATTATTCTTTTCTGAGCAAACGAAGACCTCTTCAGAAATAATTGACGTTTCAGCATAAACTGTTATACTTTACCGGCTTGTTGGCCTTCATGTGAACAAGCATTTTTTATGCCTGATGGTATTATACCGTCACATTACAAATCGTCCGAAAATTCCCCTCCTAGATGAGGAGTTTACAAACCGAGGAACAGGAAAGATGTCTGATAGATACACTATTACTGCCGAGCCGCGTGTGGTTGTCGGTAAAAAAGTTAAACAATTACGCCGTGAGGGCTGGGTTCCGGCCGTTATTTATGGGCAACATGACCCGGTCAATGTCCAGATTGAAGAACATGCTCTATTTTTGACCTTGCGGGATGCGGGTACAACCACTCTGATTGATGTAGAGATTGAGGGTAAGAATCGCACTGTGTTGGCTCGTGAGATTCAACAGCATCTGACTCGTGGGGACTTGATCCATGTAGACTTTATGGAAGTCGACATGGCGGCAACAATTACCTCTGAAGCAGTTCTGATCATGGTAGGCGAGTCTACGGCGGCTGAGGAAGGCTTGGGCGCTGTGGCTCTGACTTTGCAATCGGTGGAAATCGAATGTTTGCCGGAAAATCTGGTTTCCGAAATTGAGGTGGATATTAGTCAAATTGCCTCAACGTCTGACTTACTCCATGTGCGTGATCTGACGGCTCCGGAAGGTGTTACTATTCTGACCGACCCTGATACAGTGATGGCCCGCTTTGCCTTTGAGACGCTGATAGAGGAAGAGGAAGAGGAAGAAGAACTTGAAGTGGGCGACGGTCTGGCCGAAGATGTGGAAATTATTGAAAAGGGCAAGAGCGAAGATGAGGTTGAAGAGTAATTCGCTGATGCTTTAGGCAACGTTTAATGTTAAAAAGATGTAATTGGGCCGGAACATTGTTCCGGCCTTTTTTGTTGCAGGCGGCAAAGTTGCAAGGTGGCAGGGTGATTTGTCACTTTGCCACTTTGCTACCCTGCAACTCTGCCCCTTTGTGTCTTTTCAGCTAAAATCTGCTTATGAATAAATGGTTGGTGACGATTTTTGTGGTGCTTATCCTGGTGGTGGCGGCAGCTTTACGGCTGACGGGACTTGATTGGGATGGCTACCAGCATTATCATCCGGACGAGCGGTATATTACCTGGGTGGCGACGACGATTGAACGGCCGTCTAACCTGAAAACCGTACTGAATCCCCGCCAATCCACCTTTAACCCGTATTATTGGCCGCCGGATGCTGCCAGCGAAGGCATTGAGGTGCTGCAAGACACGCCGCGCAAGTTTGCCTACGGGCATTTGCCGCTGTACCTGGGGGTGTTAGCGACACGGTTGGCCGAACGGCTGGGACCGCTGGCCGAACGGCTGCCGCCGGCGTGGCTGCTGACGCGGGATTTGCTGAATGTGGGGGAGTTGGTGGAGTTTCGTCATTTAACGGCCGTATCCCGCGCTCTGACGGCCTTGTTTGATACGGGTACGGTTCTGTTGGTTTTCTTTTTGGGGCGGCGTTTGTTTGGTACGGCCGTGGGGCTTTTGGCTTCTGCATTTCTGGCGGTCAACGTGATGCACATTCAATTGTCCCATTTCTTCATTTCTGATCCGTATCTCACCTTTTTTGTTACAGCAGCCCTGTTGTTTATGATCGTGGCCTACCAAAGCGGGGGCGAGACGGCGCGGGGAGGTGATGTTTTGGTTGCCGAAGGTTCTACCGCGCCGTCCCGCCCCTACGCCGTATTTTTTATCTTCATCTTGGCTGCTATTTTTACCGGTTTGGCTATCGGCTCCAAATTTTCTGCGGTGCTGCTGCTGCTGCCGTTGGGGTTGACGGCGTGGCTTTGTTTTGGGGAGAAATGGGGGAAGTGGCTGGGCACGGCCGTACTCGTTATCTTCCTCACCTTTTTCCTTACCAATCCCTTTGCCGTCCTCGATTTTTCCTGCGACGTGGTCACGCCGGCCACCCAAATCGGCCCTGTCACCATTCCTTCTGTCAATTGGGGGTCATGCTATCTGGACAATATTGCCACCCAAAACGCGATGGTGCGCGGCACGGTGGATAATGCTTTCACCCGTCAGTATGCTGGTACGCTGCCTTACCTTTACTTTGTGGAGATGCAGCTGCGGTGGGGGATGGGCTGGCTGTTGGGGTTGGCAGCGTTTGCGGGGTTGGTTTGGGTAATATGGCAAACAATTAAAAGATTAAAGACTCGTCCTGAGCAGAGTCGAAGGATTAGGAATTGGAGATTATGGCGAAACAATTTTGAGCTTCAGTCGCCTATTTCCAATCTCCTCATTCTAGCCTGGGTGATCCCTTATTTTGTGGTGACGGGTAGTTTTTATGTTAAGTTTATGCGCTATATGATGCCCGTTACGCCATTTTTGATGATTTTTGGGGCAGCGATGTTGTTAAGTATTAAGCAGGTGTGGTTGAGGCGGGGGATGGTGACGGCCGTACTCCTCTTCACCGCTCTCTATGCCCTGGCCTTTGTCAATATGGTCAGCCAGCCCCATCCCTGGAATGTGGCCTCCGAGTGGATTTACCGTAATGCGCGGCCCGGCGCGCTGATTTTGAGCGAACAGTGGGATGATTCTCTGCCCAGTACGATGCTGGTAGACGGCCGTGCCCATTACCGCTCCGAATATCCCAATGCCGAACTGACCTGGCTGACCGGCCCTGACGAACTGGACAACGAAACCAAGCTGGCCCAGAATCTGGCGCTGCTGGCCGAGGCGGATTACTTGACCCTGACCAGCAACCGGGTGTACGGTGTCGTGCCCCGCCTGCCGCAGCGTTACCCGCTTTCCAGCCAGTACCACCAACTGCTGCTGGACGGCAAGCTGGGGTATGAGCCGGTTCTGGTTGTGGATCGGGCGCCAAATTTGGCCGGGGTTTATTGGCGGGCGGATACGTTTGGCTGGCCTGGGTTACGGCCGTCGCCGGCCATCACCACTTACCTGAACCAATCCTCTACCATTAACGGTGGCCGGGCAGACGAAAGCTTTATCGTGTACGATCAACCGTTGACGATAATTTTTGAAAATACGGGGCGGATGACGGCCGAGGAAATGTTAGATTGGTTCAATCCTTCGGCAGCGTTCAGGACAAGCCTGCCAGATTGAACCAATTTCAAGCAGCAGACAAGGGCAAAATGACGCATAGCCTCTTGTTTGTTTATCTTATATCATTACAACATGGTAGCAAAAGCAGAAAACGTGGCAACCAATCGAAACTATCTTTACTTTACTGTTTTTATTGCCGGGATGTGTACCCTGGCGGTGGAGTTTGTTACCAGCCGTATGTTGCAGACGGTCTTTGGCACGTCTAACATCGTCTGGGCCAATGTGATTGGCCTGGTGCTGCTCTTTTTGACGGCCGGATATTTTCTGGGTGGCTGGTTAGCGGATAAACGGCCGTATCCCCACATCTTCTACAGCCTTGTCGCCGTCACCGGTTTTGCCAGCGTCTTTTTTCTCCTGCTCACCAGCGTTGTTCTCAAAACGGCCGCATCTTCCCTGGCCGTTCTCAACGTCGGAGCAATCCTCAGTTCTCTGGTGATCGTGGTCATCACCCTGGCTGTGCCCATCACCCTGCTGGGCTGTACTTCACCATTTGCCATCCGCCTGGCGGTGCAGGATGTGGCCCAGGCGGGACGGGTGAGCGGCCGTATTTATGCCTTGTCTACGCTGGGTAGTTTGCTGGGCACTTACTTGTCTGTTCTGCTTTTCATCCCGGAGATGGGGTCGCGGGTCACGGCCGTACTCTTTGGCGGCGTCCTGCTTCTGGTGGGATTGGTCGGCATCTGGCAAACGCGGCGGCGGGTGGCCCTGGCTGCGCTCATCCTGCCCCTGATGTTGGCGCCGGTTGCGTTAATATGGACTCAGGGAGACATCAAGGCGTATGAGGATCAGCTTTTTGAGACGGAATCTGCCTACAACTACATCCAGGTTGTGCGGCAGGGGGATTGCAATTATCTGCTGCTGAACGAAGGACAGGCGTACCATTCTTTTTACTGCGACGGCGGTACCGTGCCTCGCATTTCCGTGTGGAGTATCATGTTGGCCGCGCCTTATTTCAATGAAGGGCCGGTAACGGTGGACAGTCTGGCGGTGGTGGGTCTGGCGACGGGGACGATTCCCAAGCAGTACACGCGCGTTTTTGGCCCCATCCCCATTGACGGCATTGAGCTGGACCCGGAGGTTATCCAGGCGGGGCGGGATTATTTTGCCCTGACGGAACCGAACATTAACGCCATTGTGGGCGACGGCCGTTACCAACTCAACCAACTGGACGGCCAATACGACGTCATCACCATTGACGCTTACCGCGTCCCCTACATCCCCTGGCACCTGACCACCCGCGACTATTTTGCGGAGGTGAAGGCCAGGCTGACTGATGATGGCGTGGTAGCCATGAATGTCGGCCGCGCCCCCAATGACCGGCGGCTGGTGGATGCGATGACGGCGACCCTGCTGGAAGTGTACCCCTCCGTCCATGCCATCGACGTGCCGGGGACGCTGAACACGATTTTGGTGGCGACAGTGCAGCCTACATCGCCGGATAATCTGGCAGAAAATCTGGCCCAGTTGGGATCGGTGGACCCTTTGCTGCGAGCGGCTGTGGAAACGGCCGTCGCCAACCAAGTCCCCATCCATCCCTCCGACGTCATCTTCACTGACGAGCGCGCTCCGGTGGAAACAATTATAGATTCTTTAGTCATTCGCTATCTTTTGCAAGAAGGGCCTGAAGGCTTGCCCGGCCTGGGCCAATAGAGGAGTAAAAATTGGATAACAAATATCTCATCAATATCATTCGCTGGATTCTGATTATTGTCACGCCGTTGTTTTTGACGGTCTTTACGGTGCGGGTCATTATTTCCTGGAACAGTCC
>JAJRTP010000086.1 GCA_024278255.1 Chloroflexota bacterium
ATCGGTTTGAATGCCGGGAAAAATTGTGGGCGGACATGGCAGCGGCGGGACTGACCATCAAGACAGAAAAACACACCCTCAGCGTGCCCCGCAGCCAGCGCGGTGGCGAGATTATAGAGCCGCTGGTCAGCCGCCAATGGTTTGTGAATGTGGAACCGATGGCCAAGATGGGGCTGGAGGCTGTCCATCGCGGCCAGATCCAAATTGTGCCGGAGCGGTTTGTCAAGGTGTGGGATAACTGGCTGAATAATATACGGCCGTGGTGCATCAGCCGCCAGTTGTGGTGGGGGCATCGCATCCCTGCCTGGTACGTGGACGGCGATCATGAGAAGGTGATTGTGGCCCACAGCGAAGAAGAGGCGTATGAACTGGCCCGCCAACAGTACGGCCCGGACATTACCCTGGAGCAGGACCCGGATGTGCTGGATACCTGGTTCAGCAGCGCTTTGTGGCCTTTTTCCACGCTGGGCTGGCCGGATGAGACGCCGGATTTGCGCCGTTTTTACCCGACCAGTGTGATGGAGACGGGGTACGACATTCTATTTTTCTGGGTGGCCCGGATGGTGATGTCGGCGCTGCTGTTTACCAACGATATTCCTTTCCACACCGTTTATCTGCACGGGCTGGTGCGGGATGAACACGGCCGTAAAATGTCCAAGAGCCTGGGCAACGTGACCGATCCGCTGGACGTGATGGACGAGTACGGCACGGATGCCCTGCGCTTCACCCTGCTCACCGGCGGCACGCCCGGCAACGACCTGAATCTGTCCGTCTCCCGCGTAGCCGCTAACCGCAACTTTGCCAACAAAATCTGGAACGCCGCCCGCTTCATCGCCCACAACCTGAACAAAGCCAGCCGGGCGGACGCCGCAGACGAACCGGATTACACGGAAGCGGATCAATGGATTTTGACCCGCCTCAGCCAAGTGACGGCCGACGTGAACCGGCTGATGGACAGCTACCAGTACGGCGAGGCGGGGCGGCAGGCGTATGATTTCCTTTGGGGTGAGTTTGCCGACTGGTATGTGGAATTGGCGAAGGTGCAGTTGAATGAAGGTGGTCGCCGCGCCTGGGCGACCCTTTCTGTTTTGCGCCAGGTGTTGGACGACAGCCTGCGCCTGCTCCATCCCTATATCCCTTACGTGACGGAGGAGACGTGGCAGCAGTTGAAGCAGGCGTTTGTGGCGGCTGGTTTGGGGATTGAACCGGCCGGCGGTTGGGGGGAGGCGCTGATTATTGCCGACTGGCCGGAAGCGGGGCCGCAGTATCCCCAGGCGGCGGCCGATTTTGCCCAGTTGCAGGCGCTGGTGCGGGGCATCCGGGCGGCGCGGGCGGATAATAAAGTGGAACCGGGGAAGTGGATTACGGCCGTTATTGCCGCCGGTCGCAAAACACCTTTCCTCACCCGGCAAACGGCCGTCCTCTGTGCCCTGGCCCGTCTGGACGCGGACAAACTCATTTTGGCGGAAACAGTAGACGCGCCCGATCAAGCCCTCACCATTGCCCAGGGCGACATTACCTGCTACCTGCCTCTGGCCGGTCTGGTGGATTTGGACAAGGAGAAGGAACGCCTGGGCAAGGAACTGGCGGAACTGGACGGCCAGATTGCCCGCGTGAGTAAGCTGCTGGACAGTCCCTTCGCCCAAAAAGCACCGCCTGCGGTGGTGCAAAAGGAGCGGGACAAATTGGCCCAACTCCAGGCCAGCCATGCGGAATTGGCGGAGCGGCTGCAAGCATTGGGGTAAGAGATTGAGAACCAGCATTTGTTCCCTACTGGTTCTGTGCTACTATAAATCAGGATATGGCTTCTATTGAGCGGATACGGCTGAAAATCATCCGGCGTCAATATTACCTCTCATCTCATGCTGAAGAAGAGATGCTGGAGGATGGCTTGGGCAGGTATGATATTGAACATGCTATCTTGAAAGGCAGAATAGAAAAACGGTTGACTAATGATGTGCGGGGTACACGTTACCGCATTGAAGGGCCTGTGCCGGACGGCCGTTTTATTCATGTTATTTGCCGGTTTCATGTGAGCCGTGATTTGTTGATAATTACGATGTATGCTTTGGTGGAGTAATGATGATTTGTGAGTTTTGTGGTAGTGAAACATTTGAAAAAAAGGTGAAGCGGCTTCATTGGTACAACAAAAAACTTTACATTGTAGAAAATGTGCCCGCGCAGGTGTGTGCAGAATGCGGTGAACGTTATTTTCATGCGCAAGTCCTGGATGAAATTGACCGTATGCTGGATGAGGATCACGAAGTGATGGAGCGTATTGAAGTTGAAGTAGTGGCTTTGTGATTTGTTCGAGAAAATAAAATGAGTAGTTCTGTGAGACCTACGGCCGTAACAGCCGACAAAAAGCAGCGTTTACTGATTATTAAATGGGATGACGGCGTAGAAAGCCGCCTGCCGTTTTCCGGGCTGCGGGCGGTGTGCCCCTGCGTGGAATGCAAAGGGGGGCACGATTCTATGGGGACGCCGCCAGACCTGGACGTGATGCGCAATCCGCCGGATGACGGCATGATGATGGAACAGGTGCAGGCGGTAGGCAGCTACGCTTTGCAATTCTTGTGGAGCGACGGCCACGACACCGGTATTTACACCTGGAGTTATCTGCGGTCGGCTGACCCGGATGTTGGTGAGCGGTAATCGGTAATCGGTAATCAGCAATCGGTAGGGCGTTGGCAGATCGGAATGATTTTTGCCTTGTTTGTGTCAATAATGCCCCGGTATAAAATGTGGGGTACATGGTTGAAGAGGAACGGCCGTTCACCTTGATTATTGAGAGGGAAGGGTTGTTTTATTAGCCGGGCCGTCAAGTTCCAGACGGATCTTGTTGAGAACATTCCGGCCCAAAACAATATCGTTGCCGCTTTCATCGCCGACGACAAAGATACCGGCCAAAGTCAAGCTGTCTATTCTTATATCAACCAAAAACATGGAAACAGTGCGCCATTCTCCCCAGTAGCTGCGGATGCGTGTTTCCTGCAAGACCGGCGCTTGAATATCACGCAGATATGGCAAGGGAATCATTGTGCCATCGGCGCCGCTGTCCAACAAAGCGGTGATGACGACCGTCTGGACGCCAATCTCGCTATTCTGAATCACGACAGGCAGTGCGGGGAACGGGGGATAAAATGATTTGTCGTAAGGAAAGATGGTGCGGTTCATTGTTCAATACGAAAGCCGCGGCGGGTTAACGTGGTTTCTGGTTCTTCTTCGACGCGAGTGATCATTACAGGAGTCTGTCCAAAACGTTGGCGGATACGGCCGTACAAAACCGAAAAATCCCGATCGTGATCCACTACTTCACCTTCGCGCATGGCGATATATTGTCCCAGATATTTTGTTTTTAGCGTGTCATGTTGCAAGCGGTAACTGGCGCTTTCCTCCGCAATTTTACGGCGGCTTTGCTCCCATAAATACAAGCGAAATGCTTCGTCAGCAATATCATCCGGGTTGCTTTGCTGAGTTTGTGCTGCTTCTTCTAACTGTTTGTATAATTCAGAGTCTACCGTAATGGTGGGCATAAAGCGCCTCCTTGTCAAACTAACTCTTCCTGCATTATAGCACAATGGCTGATCAAATCGCGCCGTCCAGCAGATGATCATACGTTTGCCGCTGACGGATAACCGAATACCGATTACTGTTTACCAAAACCTCAGCGGGGCGGGGACGGCCGTTGTAATTCGAGGCCATGGCAAACCCATACGCACCCGCCTGCATTACTGCCAGCAAATTGCCCGGCTCCTGCCGGGGAAGGGGACGCGCTTTAGCCAGGAAATCGCCTGTTTCGCAGATTGGGCCTACGACATCGTAAGTGACAGGCACTTCTAAAGTACCTGTCACTTGTTCCACCGGCCAAATGGGGTGTTGCGCCTTGTACAGCGTGGGGCGCAGTAGATCGTTCATCCCGGCATCCACGATGAGGAACTCTTTGCCGCCTTGTGGCTTCGTGTAGACAACATGGGTGAGCAGTACGCCCGTTGGCCCCACAATAGAGCGTCCCGGTTCCATGACCACTTCGTAACCGGCTTGGAGGATGGGCTGGCTTACGGCCGTCACCCATTCCGCCAAAGGAAGCACATTTCCTTCCCCATAATCAATCCCCAAACCGCCACCCACGTCCAAATATTGCAGGCGAATACCGCTTTCCGCCAGTTCATTGGCCATTTTCACCAGGAAATGGGCCGATTCTACAAAGGGGGGCAGGTCGGTGATTTGGGAGCCGATGTGAGCGGCCAGACCGACCGGCTGGAGCCAGGGGTGTTGTTGGGCAAATTGCAGAATGGCTACGGCCGTATCCGGCGATACGCCAAACTTATGCTCCCGCTGCCCTGTGCTAATGTACGGATGCGTTTCTACGGCAATATTCGGGTTTACCCGTACACCGATAGAGGCGATTGTTTGCTGCTGCATAGCAACTTCCGCAATCGTTTCCAATTCCATGGCTGATTCCACGTGCAGGGCGCGGATATTGACTTGCAGAGCGCGTTCAATTTCCGATCGCAGCTTACCCACGCCGGAATAGATGATTTTTCCCGGAGAGATACCGGCGTGCAGCGCCAGGAATAGTTCGCCACCGCTGGTTACGTCCGCCCCCATGCCGGCCTGACCCAACAGGTGTAAAAGCGCGGGGTTGCCATTGGCTTTAACAGCATAGCAGGCCAGCCCGTTATCTATCTGGAAAGCGGCGGCGCGGCGCAATAATTCCGCCTGACTGTACACATAAGCCGGTGTGCCCACGGCGTTAGCAATATCAGCCAGAGGCGTATCTTCACAATAGAGCATGTTTTGTTTGTATTGAAATGGGGTCATAAGTGGGCGTCCAAATAGGGTTATGCGGCTGGGGATGATTTTTGTTTTTGCGGGGCTGGCGGGGTGATTTGTGCGGTTTCCGGGATGGGGGTTTCTGCGGTGGGGGGTAACGGCCGTTCCCCTTCCACAAGCGCTTCTTTTTCCATTTTCTCGATTGTTTGGGCTACATTTTCGATGGCTACACGCTGCTTACGATACAAATCAGATTCACTCATAGCCAGCCGTCGGGCTACCCCTCGTACCTTTTGACCTTGTATAAACTTTAATTCCAGAATGTTGTATAAAATCCATTCGCCGGTCGTCATGCTGCGCTCCCCTTCCGGTTTTTGCAGCTCAATGGCGTCGTTTAGGATGGCTCGCAGGGCTTTGGTGGGATTGTTTTCGTGTTCCCTCATCGCTTTTTGCACAATTTGCAGCCGCATGAGCGGGCTTTTGGTCAATTTGGGGCCGCCCCAATAATCACGCAAGGCATCA
>JAJRTP010000087.1 GCA_024278255.1 Chloroflexota bacterium
TCTTCCTCTTCTTCTTCCTGAACCAGCAGTTCTTCCCGCTTTTGCAAACGGCGCATGAAGCGGTCTACCTGGCCTTCGGTGTCTACCAGACGCTGCTGCCCGGTGTAAAAGGGATGTGTGCCTGACCAGATTTCCACCCGGATTTCCGGGATGGTGGAGCCGACGGTCATCACTTCTTCGCCGGCCACAAATACTTTGGCATCAGGATACCATTCGGGATGTAATCCTTCTTTCATAATATTGCTCCCTTATCCTTCCACCGGATAGACGCTGATGATTTTACGGCCGTGTACCGTCTCAAACTTCACCTGACCATCAATCATCGCAAAAATCGTATGATCTTTACCCATACCTACATTATTGCCGGGTTTAAACGGCGTACCGCGCTGGCGCACAATAATATTTCCTGAAATCACGTGCTCGCCGCCAAACCGTTTCACGCCGAGACGTTGGGCATTACTGTCACGGCCGTTCTTTGTCGAACCGGCCCCTTTCTTATGTGCCATGAAACACCTTCCTTAAATTAACTATCCCACTACAATCTCATCTACCCGCAGCCGGGTATAAGATTGCCGGTGGCCCCGGCGGCGGCGATACCGCTTTTTGGGCTTATACTTCCAAACAAAAATCTTCTTGCCGCGATACTGCTCCACCACAGTCGCTTTGACGGAAACTCCGTCTACCGTGGGCCGGCCCACCTTTACATTTTCACCATCCGCCAGGAGCAGCACGTTTTCCAGTTCAATCTGCTCACCGACTTCATAGGGCAGCTTCTCAGTTGAGAAAGATTCACCCGCTTCGGCGCGGTATTGCCGGCCACCACTTTCTACAATTGCGTACATAGTTGTACCTCCAAAAAATAACCAGCATCCGGGATGCTGGCCGTTGTTGTCAAGCTGTATCAGGTAGTGGTAGATGACCTGCACAGCGATTGAGGATTATAACCGCCTCCCCCGCCCTTGTCAAAATTTTGATCGGAAAATATGTTCCCGCAGCCCCCATGTATTCCCATAGCGTACATGGTTGATCCAACCCTGCACGCTGGCGTCCAATTCGGCAAAAGAGATGTCACCTTTCCGGTACAAAGCAATATTGCGGGCCAGACGCCGCCGAAATTGCGCTACGTTGCGCTGTTTCAACTTGCGATAGCCAGGATACACAACAAACCCCAACCAGGGGATGCCTGCATCTGACGGCATAACCTGGGCGCTTTTCCCGTGAATGGTCAGACGCAGCCTGGTCAGGAAATCAACGATCTGGTTCCGCCATTGCCAGAGCTGCTGTTTGTCGTGAGAAAACAGAGCAAAATCATCTACATAGCGCAGATAAGCCGGGCAGCCCAACTGCCGCGTGACAAACCAATCCAGCGAATTCAGATAGCAGTTGCTCCAGAACTGACTGGTCAGGTTGCCGATGGGCAGGCCGCGTGGCCGGTTGGCAGCAAACAAATCATCGCCAGGAAAATAAACCATAGTGTATTCGTCAGCCAGCACTCCTGCACCACTTTGCAAAATCACGTTTACCAGCCAGCGCGTCTCCTCGTCCCGGATAACGCGAAACAGTTCTTGCTTGAGAATAGCGTGATCCAGCGAGGGAAAATGCTGTCTGATGTCCAAGCGCAAGACATAGCGAAAACGACGGGCAAAATGCTGCAATTGGTCAATAGCCCGGTGCGTGCCTTTGCCTTGGCGGTTGGCGTAACTGTGCGGGTGAAAACGGGTTTCAAAAAGCGGTTCGATGACGTTGCACAAGGCGTGGTGAACTACTCTGTCCCGGAAGGGCGCGGCGCTGATCAGGCGGCGTTTCGGTTCGCGGATGATAAAGTGGCGGTATGCGCCGGGTTGGTAAACGCCGCCGCGCAGTTCGTCTTGCAGGGCAACGAGATTATCTGCCAATTTGTATTCAAAAGCGGCGGCGGCGTAACGGCCCCGTTTACCGCGGGCTGCCTTGCGCCAGGCGGTCAGCAAATTATCCCAACTGGTAATGCGAGGAAACAGGATGTCAGCAGAAATGGTCATTTTTACCCGAACGTTTGATTTTTTGGAATGGCTGCTGCCCAAATCAGAGCGTTTTCCCAAGATTTACCGCAGCACGATTACGCAGCGATTGATGAATGCCGCGCTGGATTTTCAGGAAGCGCTCCTGGAAGCGCAGGCGTATGAAGGCAAGATACGGTTGCGCCATTTGAAACGGGCGGATGCTTGCCTGGATAAGGTGCGGCTTTATTTACGCCTGGTTTTTCGGTGGCGCTGGCTTTCTGTGGGGCAGTACAAGCACGTCAGCCGCATGGTTACCGAAATCGGGCGTTTGTTGGGCGGCTGGATTAAACAGACCGGTTGAGTACGCGCAGATTGGTTCATTCTTCGAGAATGAACCAATCTTGGGTTGTCTGGGAGCGGGCGCGGCGGGAGCGAATCCAGGCCGCGCCCAGGGTTAAATGTATGCCCGACGCCGGCGGCGCTCCCGTACCGCCGCAAGCGCGTACAGACGGGACAAACCTGCGCCATCTCAATATCTTCCCGCGCCGCGTCCCGCAAACCGTAGTCGGCGGGCATAAACTGGAAGCAGTCTGCCTATGGTAAGGCAGCCGCCCGGTTTCCAATCCAGCACACGACCTGACAAGAGGCCGGAGAGTCCGGAAACCCCAGGGAAAAGAGAACGCATTGAGGTGTGGAACGGCACGCACCACCACCCGGACACCGAGGTTGTTGTTACGGTTGTCTGGATTGTTGTTGTTGCGGTAAGCGACGCGGGCGTTGTTAGGATTGTTGTTCCACGAACCGCCACGCACGACGCGCCAGTTGCCAGGTTGCCCCGGGTACCAAAGGTACTTGAAACAAGTTTACCCGAAAATGAAAAAGCGCCCAAATTGAAAATTTTGAAAGATCGCGCTGCGCGCGAGGGGGCGGGATTCCGCTACCGCTTCACCCGCCCGACCAGAGACCAGAGATCATTTGAGATGGGGAACGGCACGCACCACCACCCGGACACCGAGGCTGTCGCTACGGGAGTCTGGATTGTAGTTGCCGCGGTAAGCGACGCGGGCGTTGACAGGACCGTAGTACCACGAACCGCCACGCACGACGCGCCGGGAATAAGAATCAGACAAGTCTTCACGGTCATCGTCTTTTTTGTACTCGTAAGGTTTGAAAATGGAAGACGTCCATTCCCACACATTGCCGCTCATATCCAGCAAACCAAACGGACTGGCCCCGCCGGGGAACGCACCAACCGGACTGGTTCCGCCAATATCTGTTTCGCCTACATTGGCGTAATCCACATCAAAATCATTCCCCCAGGGATAAATGCGTTTGTCGCCGCCGCGGGCCGCTTTTTCCCATTCCGCCTCGCTGGGCAGCGTAATACAGCCGCCGTTTTGCAAAACCTCGCGCAGCTCAGCCGGTGTATCCGGCCACTGTCGTAACCGCTCCGTCAGCCAGTTGCAATAAGCCAGCGCATCATGCCAGGTTACGTAAACTACAGGATGATTATCTACTCCTCGTAAACTCTTTTCATCTGTAAGCTTGTGGCCACTTTTGTTAACAAACACCCGAAACTGGGCGACTGTCACCGGGTAAAGAGCCATGTAAAATGCAGGCAAATCAAGCTCATGTTGGGGCATTTCGTCATCGTATGCTTGCGGATCTTGCGCTTTATCGCTGCCCATCCAGAAAGGCCCAGCCGGAATTTCCACAAAGCCCAACAGCGGTTCATCCGGCAAAAACCAGGCGTCTTCCCGGAAGCGCGGGTCGCCCAGGTGGGCCAGGGCATTGCCCGCGCTGACGCGGGCTGTTACCGGCTGCTGCGGGTTCTGCATTGTCGCCAGCATTTGCTGCTGCGTCTCCTCCCGCACCGCCTCCTCCTCTATCCGGGCGGCAGCATCCTGTATTTTTGCCAGGTCGCCGCTCAACAGGTCGTCCAATATCTCGCCCGGCACATCCACGGGAACCGGTTCGCTTTCCACCGCCCCAGCCAGGCGCAGGTAAGCGTTCATCTGCTCCCGCGTCAGCCCGGCAAAGCGAGCCGGTTCTTTCGCTTTCTCTGCCTCTTCCGGCGGCGGGTAAGTCAGCAGTTGGGCCAGCAGGGCGTACTTTTCCCGCTTTTCCAGGTATTCATCCAGCAGGCCGCCGCTGCGTTTTTCTTCTTCGGGGACGTCTTTGTCTGCTTCTTTTTCCGGTTGGGGGCGGGCCAGTCGACCGCGCACCAATTCATGTTCCGTCGTGGGGCGGCGCGTGTACTCCTCCTCCAGCGTCTGGATCAGCGTGGGGTATTGCCGCCACTGCTGGTACAGCGGCGGGTACTGTGTCTGGATAATTACCGTTTTGGCCAGCAGCGGCCCGGCAATATCCGCCTGGCGCGTCTCCGCAATCGTTTGCAGCAGGCGAAAAATGTTGAGGGCGCGCTTGACCGTGCGCGGGTTGGGGAACAGGCCGCGGGCAAACACCTGCCGCGTCATCTTGTCCAAGCGTTTGTCCAGGCTACCGATAAAGTCGTCCAGGTCGGCCAAAGCCAGCGCGGGCAGGTGGAACGGTATCTGCACAATTTTTTGCAGGTAGGTGTCGCCGCGGATAGGCAGTTCCCGCCGGTCTTCACCTTTAATTTGCTGCCGGAAATAGCCGCCGTACCGGGCTTCAATCCCCCGCTGAATCACTTCCCGATCCATCCCCAGGACAAAAACCGTCCCCGGCACTTCCAAAAACAGCTTGATCGCTTCCAGCACCTCAATCGCCTTTTCCGGCAGGCAGCGGTCCAAATCATCCACAAAAATAATCAACCGCCCCTGCCCATCCCCAATAAGCCTGACCGCCTCCCGAAACATCTCCTCAAACTGCTCCATGTGAAATAACTGCCGCCGCTGCCGTGTTTTTGTTTCCCGACTGATCGCCTCGGCTGCTTTCTGGATGTCGTCCACCGGCGAATCGTCGCCGCCCAACATCTTCTTGATTTGCGGGTAGAAGCCGCCGGAAGCCACCGTCGCCGCCACTTCGGTACCGGCCTTGCCCGTGCTGCTCAATAACTGCCACCAGCGAACGGAGCGCGGCCCCAGTTCTTCCCAGGCCACGTCCTGGTAAACGCTTTCTTCCAGCCTGTCCAACAGTTGGACGAGTTTTTGCTGATCGTCGTTGAGTTCAGTCAGTATCGCTCTTTCTTCTCGTGGCCCCTCGCCTGGTTCCCGCGGGTACAGCGCATCCAGCACCCGCAAAATAAAGGCCCGCCACAACGCCTCGTGCTGGTCATATTTCCAGGCGGTAAACCAGACGGTGCGCTGCGCATCCAGTCCGTCACCTTCAATTTTGTCCCGCAGCATCCGCATCAAACTGGTCTTGCCGCTGCCCCACGGGCCAAAGACGCCCACCGTCAGCGGCGTTTCGGCCGTTTGCAAAATCTGCTCCAACGCCGGCCGAAAATCAGAAAATTTCAGGGCGTCGTCAGTTGTCCAATAATCTGTCAGGTACGTGGATTTTTTCCCGGCCATTACTTTACCTCGTTTTTACTTGCTGGCTGTCTGTTCATTGTACGGGGCTGGCGGACAGATAGCAAGAAAAGGCGGGAATGCGGATCATCAGAATTTTGCGCATTGACACCTTAGCAATCTTGTTGCTACAATCATATTAGTCATATTGGTCATATGAATCATATGGACACAAGGAGATCGAAAAATGGAAAAAACAATCAGTGCGGTAACTGCGCGGCAGCGGCTGGGCCAGATTCTGGATGAAACCTATTATCGGGGCGACGCTTTTGTCATTGAACGCGCCGGACGCCCTATGGCCGTGGTTGTGCCTGTGGCGCAATACCAGCAATGGCAGCAGCGCCGGAACGAATTCTTTACCCTGATTGACGAGGTACAGGAACGAACCGGCAAGCTGCCGCCTGAAGAACTGGAAGCGGCTATTGCCGAGGCCGTCGCATTCGTCAAAGCGTCTGAAAAAGCGGCGATGGAGCCGGTCGGATGAGGGTGGTACTGGACGCTAATTTGTTTATTAGCGCAGTGTTGGTTCCCTACGGCCGTCCGGCGCAAATTCTCCAGGCATGGCGGGACGGCCGTTTTGAATTAGTCGCGTCCCCAGCCATCCTGGCCGAAATACGGCGGGTGTTATTCTACCCCCGATTGCAACGAAAACATGGCTGGGGCGAAGCGGAAATCAATGTTTTTTTAGACGGCTTGCGGGCAGCCGCCATCATTGTGCCTGGCCGCGTCGAACTGGCGGTTGTGCGGGACGATCCGACAGACGACAAATATGTCAGCGCTGCCGTTGAGGCTGATGCGGCGTACACCATTAGCGGCGATGAGCATCTAAAAGCAATCGGGAGCTATCAAGGTATTATGATTTTGGCTCCGGCCGCATTTTTGCAGGACGTATTGGGTATGCTTGAATAACAGCCAGAAGCTCCCTCCCTGTCACCGCAGCCGCAACGCTCGTACTATCAGGCACGTGGATTTTTTCCTGGCCATTTCTCTACTTCATTTGGGTTGTACAGTTGTATAGCAGCTGCGGTTTCTTACCGCGTTTAGGCTGCGCGGTAAGAAACCGCGGCTGCCAGTTCATTGTCCGGGTCTGGCGAAAAGATAGCAAGACTGATGTGCTATAATCTGTTTGTTATGAGCATTGATCCGCAAACTCAGAAAAACATCTCAAAATATATTGCCCATTCGCGCCAGGCTGTGGAAACGGGCAAGTTGGTCATGGCGCATGAAGATTATATAACGGCCGTTAACCGCGCCTACTACGCCATTTTTTACGCGGCTAATGCCTTGCTGGCTACAAAAGGACTGCAACGGAGCAAACACTCTGGCGTCATTGCTGCTTTTCGCCAATATTTTGTCAAAACGGGTATCATCGAACCAGAATACAGCCGCTTTTTTGGAGTAGCTTTGGATGAACGGCACGCCGGTGATTATGAGCTTGACTACCTGGATTACGAAAGCGCCAACCGCCATTTAGAAAATGCAGAACAATTCCTGAACCGCATTGAGAGGGCATTATCAGAAGAAGGTATTGCATATGAATGACTTACCTGCGCATTTATTGTCTAATGAGCAAGACGCAATTATCGCTTTCACAAACTATCTTGCAGAACAGCTGGGCGGTAATATGGCATACCTGTATTTGTTTGGTTCAAAAGCCCGGGGCGACTTTCAGCCCGATTCTGACATTGATTTACTGGTTATTGTGCAACAGTTGTCACCGGATGTACGCTGGCTTATTCGGGCAGCGGCGGCAGATTGCTCATTACAATATGATGTTTTGCTCAACACCCATATTCTTGACCAGACGCGGTGGCAGGCAATCATCCAGTATGAGGATGCTCTGTGGCGCGCGGTAGAACGGGACGGCATTCCCATTCTTGTCCCCGCAGCCTCAACGGCCGTACACTAAAATAACGGTGGGCAAAAGCGTGTAAGCGGGAATAGAAGCGGGCGGATCGATTAAAATCAGGCCAGTGGAGGCGCCGCCGTCCAGATTGAGGGCGGTGTCCAGGTTCAGATCAGAGGCAGCCAAAATTTGGCTGAGTTGGGCCAGGGTAAAACGGCCGCGCGGGGCCAGAATGAACAGGATACGGCCGTCCCCATCCTGAGCAATCACGGTACGCCGCGCCGCTTCCCCGCCAGCTTCCGTGTAACCCGCCGCGCCGCCCGGTTTTACCAGCATGGGGAACGATTGCAGGGCATATTGCAGCGGTTCGGCGGGGTCATACGGCCGTGCCCCCAGCCAGCGCACTTCCGGGCCAACGGCCGTGACGGCAAACATCCCGGCAAACGCCCCATAACTCGCGCCGCTGGCCTGCCCGTCCACCACCACCAGCCCCGTCGCTGTAAACTCCTCCGTAAAAAAGCCGCCGTTAAGCGCCGCCAGCGCCCCCGTATCCGCCTGCCACTCCTGTAACGTCAACGGCTCGCCCGGACGATAACCTACCTGAAATTCATACAGCGCCGGATCAAAGCGCAAAATGTAGAGGTGTTCCATTTGACGGCCGTCCCCGTCAAAAAACCGAATCACTCGCCGCTCCAAACCAGGCCGCGCCGCCTCCCAGCCCGTATCCGGCGCAAGGGGCGTGGGGGAAGCTGTTGGGGGCACGGCCGTCGGTGCAGGTGGCAAAATGGGTGTAGGGGATGGGGTAGTTACGGCCGTGCAGCCAGCCAGGAGGAGGAGCAGGAAGGGGAAGTAACGCATAGTTTTCAGTGTGCAGTGTTCAGTGTGCAGTTTTCAGTGCCCAGCAGAGCAAACCAACAACTGACCACTGATCACTGAACACTGACCACTATTCACTCCTCCCGCAGGACAATCTTCAACCGGTGAATCCGGGCATCCAGCGGGTCCAGCCCCAGAGCCATGACCACCTCATCCGGGCGGCCGGTTTTGGCGGGCTGCAAGGAAAGGCGCATGAAGATTTGCGGCGCGTCCCCCCTTTCTGATGCCATCTGCGTAATCTGTGGTTCCTCCTCCAGGCGCAGATCATAAATTAACGGCCGTAAATCATACGCCTTCGTCTTCCCCTTGCGCGTCCGTTCCCGGATGAGTGAGTCCGCCGCCATGATTTCTGTGATGCGCTGCTGCAAGACGGCCGTATCCACCGGGTCCAGCGGCGTCGCCAAATAGGAAGATTCCAACGTCAATGCTTGCAGCGACGCGCCCGTCGTGGGCACTTCTTCCACCCGATACACGTCAATGCCGGGAGCCA
>JAJRTP010000088.1 GCA_024278255.1 Chloroflexota bacterium
CGAAGTGGTGGCCGACGTCATCCTGGCGATGCGGGACGATGCCTTTGCCGTGACCATCCGCCAGGATATGGCCTTCTTTGATGAATACAGTTCCGGCCGTATCGTCAGCCGCATCACCACCGACACCCAATCTTTTGGCGAAGTCATCATGCTGGCCACGGACGTCATCAACCAGTTGGCCGTCGCCCTCATCCTGCTCATTGTTTTATTCAGCATCGAGTGGCGGTTGACGCTGCTTTTGCTGGCAATGGCCCCGTTTGTCGCCGTCGCCGCCCTCACCTTTCGCAATCTGGCCCGCAAAGTCACCCGGCAAAGCGCCCGCGCTGTGGGCGAAGTAAACAAAGCCATTCAGGAAGCGGTGACCGGTATCCGGGTTGCCAAAAATTTCCGGCAGGAATGGGCCATCTACCAGGAATTTAATGAGGTGAATAAGCAAGCGTACCACATCAACGTGCGGCGCAGTTTTGTCCTGGCCAATATTTTTACGGTTTTGAATATGTTGTCGGGGGTGGGCACGGCCGTACTCATTTACGTAGGAGGCTTGACGGCCGTCTCCGGTATCATCAGCATTGCCGCCTGGTATTTATTTGTGGCTACGGTAGACCGCTTCTGGTTCCCCGTCACCAACCTGTCTGCTTTCTGGAGCCAGTTCCAGGCCGGTCTGGCTGCCGCGGAACGGGTATTTGCTCTGACCGACGTAGAATCGGAAGTGACGCAAACGGATAATCAACCGGTGGACAGCCTGCGCGGCGAGATTTTGTTTGCGCATATCTGCTTCCGCTATTCGGAGCAAGAACAGGTGCTGGACGGCTTTTCCCTGCATATTGCTCCCGGCGAGAGTGTGGCTTTGGTGGGGCATACCGGCGCAGGCAAATCGAGCATTATCAAGCTGGTGGCCCGGTTTTACGAGTTTCAGTCAGGGCAGATTCTGGTAGACGGCCGTGACATTCGCACATTTGATCTGACAGAGTACCGGCAGCAAATTGGTATTGTTTCTCAGGTGCCTTTTTTGTTTGCGGGCACGGTGGCGGAGAATATTCGTTACGGCCGTCCCGCCGCCAGTGATGGCGAAATCGAGACGATGGCCCGGCGCATCGGCGAAGGTGAATGGCTGGAAACCCTGCCGGACGGCCTTAACAGCCAGGTAGGCGAGCGGGGCAACCGCCTCTCCCTCGGTCAACGCCAGCTAGTGGCCCTGACACGGGTACTGGTGCAAAATCCCTGTATCTTTATCCTGGACGAGGCCACCGCCAGTGTAGACCCCTTCACCGAGTCCCAGATTCAACATGCCCTCAACCTGATCATGGCCGAACGCACTTCCATCATCATTGCCCACCGCCTCTCCACCATCCGGGCCGCAGACCGCATTATTGTGCTGCAAAAGGGACAAATTATTGAACAGGGGAACCACGAGGCATTAATGGCGCAAGGGGGACATTATGCCGAGCTGTACAATATGTACTTTCGGCATCAGTCTGCTTCATACCAACCACAGATGGGGGAATACGGCCGTTTAGAACCCGGCGACTAACCCCTAACCTCCACCATCATTGCTGTTATTATCAGAATCGTCCGGCCCCGGGGGTGAAGGCGTCGGCGGCGGTGTGCGGGATGGCGTTATCGGAACCGGGGTATTTGAGGGTTTAGGAGCGGGCGGTTGCAGCGTGGCTGTTTCAGTAGAAACCGGTGTGGGCGTAACTGTAGCTGTAGCCGGCAGCCTGGGCACCCACAGCCGGTGACCAATGCTCAAAACCGTAGTCTCCAGGCAATTGATGAGCATCAACTCCTCTACGGTACTGCCTGTAGCCAGGGCAATTTCAAACAAAGCATCTCCCCGCTTAATGGTGTACTCTTCCCAATCTTCTGGCGGGATGCAGGATGCTAATCGGGTTGCTGTCATGTCAGGCGTATTGCTGGCGGTGGGAGTGGCTGTAGCCGTATGTGTAGGCGTCGGCGTCTGCGTAGGCGTAGGAGAAGGCAGCGCCAGTAAAACGGGCAGGTCATTGTTTTCGGCTACCAACCGGTCATTTTCCTTGTTCTGTAAACGCACTTTAAGGTTAAAAGGACCGGTTTGGTCAGTGAAATCAGCTATATCTACAGTCAGTTGGTACCGCCCATCGCCCGATGGCTCAGCAACAGTACCCAGTTCTATCTCTCCATCCTTGTTTTGCAGGGAAACAACAAATTGCTCGGTGGGAAATAAAGAACGATCCCAAAACCAAGCCAGTGTAATAGCATCGCCATAAACAAATTGGTCATGGGGCGGCAGGTCGAGCATTTTTACGGGTGTCGCCAACAAAGGCGGTTCCGGGGTAGGCGTGTGTACAGATGGCAGAACTGCCGGAGCGGTGACCGCCTGGACGGGGGCTGGCAGGGGCTGGCCTCTGACGATAAACTGCTGGGCACTGACTAACCCGGCCACAAAGAGCAGAATGATTAACAGGGAAACGGCCGTATACACCCCTCGTCCATAAACAGCCATAAAAGGTTTGCGTTTTGGCCGGCTTTCGGCCTCTAAGGCTTCATCTAAAGCCAACAAGAAAGCATCCAGGTCTGGTATTCGCTTACAAGGATCTTGTTCCGTGGCGGCCTGTACTAAGGCATACGTTTCCGGCATCAAATCAGTCCTGGCATCCTCCAAAGGCATACCATTGATTAGCAGATTGCTCGAACCATTGTTTGAGGGATGCCAATTGTTCATGGGAATAACCGGCGGGGTACCGGCTAACATTTCATAAAGAATAATGCCTAATGAGTAAATATTACTGCTGACTGTGAGCGGTTCACCCACCAATTGTTCCGGCGAAGCATAATCTACCACATTCACGGGTCGGGAAATGGCGCTAAAATCGGCCGCCACTGGAATTTCCAACCCGACAATGACAGGCAAGCCGTCATGGGAGAGTACGATATTTTCCGGCCGTAATTCATTATGAATCACACCGGTCTCATGAACTACGGCCAACGCTTCAACCGTTTGCTGCATAAATTCCAGCGATTCTGTGACCAGGAAAGGGTCTTCCTCTTTGATTCGCCGCTGTATCTCTAAATTGAGTGGTTGGCCTGAAGTATATTCATAAGCCACATAAGGTTGATTGTCCTCTGTCACATCAAACCGGGTAATGGCGGCTACACCTGGGTGATCAATGGAAGTCAGAGCGTTGATCCTATTCTGGAAACGGGCCAGGAAATTGGATTCACCGGTAGCCGGTAAACGCAGCAAGGTGAGAACGGCCAGGTTTTTCAGAGCTACGTTATAGGCCAGGTATCGTTGATAAATGCGGGTGCTGTCTCGCTTGAATTCCCGCTTGATTTTGTAGTTTTCAATTTGTACACCGGGTAAGGCCACTACCCCTCTGGAGGTAGAGGTCTCTACTGTGGGTAATTCGCCCAGCGCTTCTTCTACGGCCGTATCCAAAGCAGCCAACATCTCAGCCATAGAAGCAAATCTATCCTCCGGCTCTCTGGCCAGAGCAGTCAAAATGACATCTTCCAGGCTCCAGGATAATTCCGGATTGTACTCCTGGGGGGGGACCGGCGGTTCCGTTGCTTTCCGCTTGAGCGTAGTGATCCAACTATCCGAATTATAGGGCAGATGGTTGGTTAGCATCCGGTACAAAATGACGCCCATCGCGTAGATGTCTATAGCGGCCGTTAAATTTTCCCCCTCAATCTGTTCCGGAGCCATATAATCGGGTGTGCCCGGACCAAAGCCACTTTGGGTCTGCATACTCACACCCACAATTTTTGCCAGACCAAAATCGCCCAAATAGGCATTTTCCCGCGTATCCAGCATGATATTAGCCGGTTTCATATCCCGATGAATCGTCCCCTGCTGATGCGCAAATTGCAGGGCATTGGCTACCTGGCGGAAAAATTGATAGGATTTGGCAATGGAAAGAGGGGCATTCTCCAGCTCTAGATATTCTTCAAAAGACAGCCCGTTAATATACTGCATGACCATGTAATACAGGCCATCATCTGTTACCGAAAAATCATAAACCTGGACGATATTGGGGTGATGCAATGAGGCGGCTGCCTGAGCTTCGTAGCGAAATCGTTCAATAAAACCAGGTACCTGGGTGTGAAACGGGTGTAATATCTTGACGGCAATATCGCGATCAAGATCGGGATGCCTGGATTTATACACCTCGGCCATTGCTCCCCGGCCCAGGAGTCGTTCCAGCTTATATCGGCCTACATTACGGCCCACATGATAAGCAAAATGGTTTGTTTCGAGGGTGGTCATGTCTCCTTACAACCCGCTTCCACTACGCAGCTACCATACAACACACACTTTTTAGTTATATTATAAATACATAACCGGAAAAATATAGCACCTTGTTTAACTTTTTACCGTAAACTGGATAACATTTTAACTATTTTCGTCATCATCAGGTCTAACCAAGCTCGCCAATCCAGTTAAAATATCCCACAAGGCCAAGGTGCTACTGTAATGAGAGAAGAGAATGGGAATGATTTATCTATTCATTATACACGATAAATGGCACGGCAACCCACCCTTCGCTGCCTGATGGCGCCCTGACTTGCTGCCAATCCAGTTCGCCATCTGATTCCAGCCCTGGCAATAATTCCAGAATGGTACCGTCCAACAGCCATTCTACCTGCTCACCATCTGTGCTGGGGATGGAACGGAGCCAGACGCCAACGCCGCTCTGGACGATGGCGGTAGCGGGCTGTGGGGTATCGGTGGGCAGGGGCACGGCCGTATCTGTGGCTGGCAGTAAAGGGGTGGGACTGGGCGGCAGGGGCACGGCCGTAGCAGTAATGGCTGGTTGGTCCACGGTATCGGTCGGTAAGGGTGAGGGGACGGCCGTTGTGGGCACGGCCGTAAATACAGGCGACGGTTCTGCTTCCACCGACGTCCCGGATTCATCCGACGCATCCGTGCTGAATGGATTCAGCCAGCCGATAACGCCCAACATGATTAACCCCACCAAAAAAGCGGCGCCAGCCCGGATAATATCCACCTGCATGGCCCGGCGGGCTTCCACCTGCCCCACATTGTACGTGGCCTTAACTGATTGCCCTTTGTAACGGAAAGCGCGGATGGCAAAATAAACTGCCACGATGAATGCGCTCAAGGCCAAAAGTAGAATGACAAAATTAAGTACGGACGTCACGGCGCCTCCTTCCACAACCAGAACTTTTTCTCCGTTTCCTGCTCTGCCGCCCCTATTATACCATTATCGTAAAGGATTTTGTTATTTTGTTTGGATGGAGATGGGATACGGCCGTACCTCCTCACCCCCCCACTCCCTCATCCCTCTTCACCTCCCGCCACAAAACATCCAACTCCGCCAGCGACAACTGCGTCATATCAATCCCCCGCTGCCGCGCCAGCCGCTCCACCCCCTGAAAACGGCGCGTAAACTTCAGATTCGCCTCCCGCAAAGCCGATTCCGCATCCACCCCCAGCCACTTCGCCACATTTGCCAGGACAAACAACACGTCCCCCAACTCATCCGCCCGCTCGGCAACTGTCTGCGCCGCCTTTAACTCCCGAATCTCCTCATCCAGCTTGGCGTACACCCCGCTCACGTCCGGCCAATCAAACCCCACTTTACTCACCCGCTTCTGGATTTTTTGGGAGCGGGCCAGCGCCGGCAACGCGGCCGGCACATTATCCAGCGTCGAATTGGGCTGGCGGTTCTTCTCCGTCTTCTTCAATGCCTCCCAATTCCGCACCACCTCATCACTGTCCGCCACCTGCCAGTCGCCCCAGACGTGCGGGTGGCGATATTTCAGCTTCGCCTCAATCCCGGCAATCACCTGTGCCAAAGTAAACTCCCCCGCCTCGGCCGCCATCTGCGCCTGCATGACGATGTGATAGAGCAAATCGCCCAACTCCTCCCGCAGTTCCGCCGGATCATTGGCGTCCAGGGCAACCATTACCTCCGCCGCTTCCTCCAGAAACCCGGCGCGCATACTTTGCGGCGTCTGCTCCTGGTCCCAGGGGCAGCCGTCCGGGCTGCGCAGAACGGCCACCGTTTCCGTCAGCGCTGCCAGGGAAGACGCCTGGGGTAGCGGCGGCAGGTAGAGGCAGGTGAGATGGTCAATCTGCGGACTGCGGTCTATGGCGTACAGGGGGAGTTGCTCCACTACTTCGTCCACATTCCCGGCAGCGTGAATCAGGGTGACGGGGTGTTCGTCCGGGTAAAGGCGGTTGAGCAGCAATTTCAGTTCCCCGGCCAGGAGACGGCTGTACACCTGCCCCAGCAGCACGGGATAATCGGGGTTGAGGGGCGGGTACAGGTATTGGGTCAGTTCGATGGCGTCGAATAGCTGCAAGCCGTCCAGAGCGTCCGCTTGCACGGCCGTTAACGCCGGTTCCACAAAACTCAAGCCGGCCACTATGCGAACAGGCACGTCTTCTGCCTCCGCCAATTCCACCAACCGCGTCACGGTAGATTCCCCCACAAAGGGATGTCCCGGCACGGCGTATATGATGTCAGCGGTACGGCCGTCCCCCAGCAGCGTCGTTACAATCTGTTCATAGACAGCGGCAAAAGAGTCGGCCGTATCATACACATCGTCAAAACTCACCCGCGCCACCCTATCCGGCAAGTCAGCCACGGCCGGATGGCGCAGCGTGCGCAGATACACCTTCTCCGCCCCGGACAAAATCTCCCAGGCCTCCCGCGTCAGGAAACGGCCGTCGCCCGGCCCCAAACCTACAATCGTAATCCCCATCAGCTTCACATCCTCCAAAACAAAAAGGCGAGTCCCAAGACCCGCCTCTAAATAACAAACAGTATACGCAATGCACCGACACGCATCACACTTAGAATTTTAACGAAGATTGTCTAACGCTTGGTATAAGTCGGAGCCTTACGCGCCCGTTTCAAACCAGGTTTCTTACGTTCCTTAATCCGCGGGTCGCGGGTCATATGACCATTCGTCCGGAGCGTACCACGCAATTCCTCATCATATTTCACCAAAGCGCGAGCTATACCCAGCCGCACAGCGCTCGTTTGCCCGGTAATACCGCCGCCCTGAATATGAACACTTACATCCACTTTGCCCAACAACTCAGCATCCACCAGAGGGCCGGTCAAAATCTGGTAATCTCCATAACGCGGGAAAAACTCCATCACATCCTTGCCATTGACCGTGAAGCTGCCTTCCGGCTCATCAAAATAAATACGCACCCGCGCCGAAGCCCGTTTACGCCGGCCAATTCCCTCAAAGTATTGTTTCATTTCAGATTCAGACATCTACAATCTCCTATAATTCCAACGGGACAGGCTGCTGTGCCTCATGCGGATGTTCCGTTCCGGCATATACCTTCAATTTTTTGAACATCTTACGGCCCAATTTATTTTTAGGCAGCATCCCTTTCACAGCTAATTCTACCGGGCGGGTTGGGAAGCGGATTAACTGGTTCCGCAAGCTGATCTCCTTCAATCCACCAGGATAACCGGAATGCCGATAATAAATTTTCTTGTCCAGTTTTTGTCCGGTCACCCGAATCTTATCGGCGTTAATCACAACAACATAATCGCCACAATCCACAGAGGGACTAAACCCGGGTTTATGCTTGCCTCGCAAAATGGTCGCCACCTGAGTAGACAAGCGTCCTAACGTTTGTCCTTCTGCATCTACCAGATACCAGGCTCTGTCTACATCAGCCGGTTTTGTAATTTCGGTCTTCATACCGCATTCTCCATCATTCATTTTCCCGGAAACTTGGAGTTTCCGGGAAAATCATATCTTCGTATTCTACTGAGGTCAAAAAAAGCCCTTGTGGCGGCGCAGTCGGGCCGGATTGTGCCCGATCCCGTGCCTGTAAAGCGGCCACAAACTGCTTCACTGACCAGGTACCATCTCCTACTCGTTTCAAACTACCCACCACGCTGCGTACCATCCGAAACAAAAAAGCATTTGCCTGGATGTGAAAGACCAGAAACTCGTCTCGCCGTTCCCAATAGGCTGCCAGCACCTCTCGCACACAACTTACACCCTGGGGCGGTGTGCCAAACGTGGCAAAATCCTGCCTGCCTACCAAAGATTGAGCAGCTTCATCCATCAAATCCAAATCTAAAGCCTTGGGAACGTGCCAGCTATACAGCCGGTACATGGGGCTGCGTACAGACGCATTATAAATCCGGTACTCATATACCCTGCTGCGCGCATCAAAGCGGGGATGAAAGGAAGATGTTACCTTTTTCAGTTGTAAAATTGCTATATCTTGTGCCAGATTGACATTTATAGCCCGCTGTAAACTCTCTACTTCGTGCTGCCAATCTATGGAAAAACTAATAACTTGTCCCAGTGCATGAACGCCGCTGTCTGTACGGCCGGCGCCAGTAACAACGATGGCTTCTTTGGCTAACCCGGTTAACGCTCGTTCAATCTCGCCCTGAATGGTGGACTGGCCTTCTCGTTGACGTTGAAAGCCATAATAAGCCGTCCCATCATAAGCAATGAGCGCCGCAAATCGAGTCAAACTACTCCTCGTCGTCAACCAATATCAGCATAGCCATATCGGCATTATCACCGGATCGCTTGCCGATTTTCACCATACGAGTATACCCGCCGGGCCGATTCTCATACCGGGGAGCCACTTCATCAAACAATTTCTGCACAACGTCTATTTCTTCCACATTGCCCAAGTCATCGGTTAATGTCCGATAGCGGGCCACACGAGCCGCAGCCAGACGCCGGGCATGTACTTCGTCGGCCGGATTAACAGCGCCTTTGGCAATACCGCGCTTGGCCAATGTAATAATTTTTTCGGCTTGCGGCCGAATCATACGCGCTTTTGCTTCCGTCGTAAAAATTTGTTCGTGACAAATCAGATCGGCAATCATGTTTTTACGCAGTGCCTTGCGATGGCTTGTGTCACGACCAAGTTTACGACCTTTCATTCTATGTCGCATTTTTCTTTCCTCACCCTAAACCGTTTGTAGTAACCGCTTAAGCGGTTTATACAACTGAAATCGCACCTACAAACTAGCTATTCGTCACTTCCTCGCTTTCGTCTTGCAAAAATCCCTTGACCCGCAGTTGGGTTTTTAATTCATCCAGAGATTTTTCACCGAAGTTGCGAATAGCCAGCATCGTTTCTTCGCCGCGTTCTAACATATCCAGCATTTCACCCACTTTGGTGATACCGGTACGTTTCAGCGAATTGAAAACGCGCACGCTCAAATCAAGCTGTTAGATGGGCGTGTCGTAAATCTCGTTGGGGATAGTCCCTTCTTCCTCTTCCTCTTCTTCAACAGGCAGGAAGGTTTCTTCACTGACGCCAGCAATGGGACGCAAGTATTGGGCCATAATCTGAGCGGATTGGGCCAACGCCTCTTCCGGTTTGATGGTGCCGTCTGTCCAGATTTGCATAACGACCCGGTCGTAATCTGCATTCTGACCGACGCGGGTTTTTTGCACTTCGTAGCCTACCCGGCGAATGGGGCTGAAGATGGCATCTACCGGCAGTTCACCGATAGGCAGCCGTCCCCTTTCTTCGGCCGGAGAATAACCGCGTCCTGTTTCGGCCGTCATCTCAATTTCCAGAAAAGCGTCGTCAGAGTCCACGGTAAACAGGTACAAGTCAGGGTTCTCGATTTCTACTTCTGGCGGAACCTGAATGTCAGCGGCCGTTACTGTGCCAGCACCATGTACTTCCAGACGCAGCCGGGCGGTGTCGGTCTCATACAATTTCAAACGGATTTGTTTGATGTGCAAAATGAGCTGCATCATATCTTCACGAACGTGTTCTATGGCCGAGAATTCGTGAGATACATCCGTTACCCGAATGGACGTAA
>JAJRTP010000089.1 GCA_024278255.1 Chloroflexota bacterium
GAAAGGAAGCGGAGGCGCTTAGGTGTATAGCGATTGGTTTTTTATTCTTCTGTTTGTAGTGATTGTGCCGGTTTTGGCCGTTGCGCCGATGATGATGAACCGGATGATGGGTCCCCACAAGCCCAACCCGATTAAACAACAAACTTATGAATGTGGTATTGAGACCGTTGGCGACTCCTGGGTACAATTTAAGGTGCAATACTATATTTATGCCCTCGTTTTTGTGATTTTTGATATTGAAGCGGTTTTTCTCTTTCCTGTAGCCGCGGCATATGGTGTTCTCAACTGGTTTGCTATTGGCGCCACTTTATTGTTCATCTTATTGCTGGCCGATGGTCTGGCCTATGCCTGGGGAAGAGGCGTCCTGAAGTGGATTTAACAAGCAGATAGTTTTTCTGTCTCATACCAAATAAGAATACAGGCAGCCGGATTGTTTACGTCTATGCTGTTGGATTGTTTGCTGTCTGGATGATGAAAGTTTCTGGGGAAACTGGTTATGAGTTTTAATTTAATTGATTTTTTATTGAGTTTTCTGGACATGACTGTTCTGGACTATGCCAATGAAGTTTGGGGCGACCAACCCTGGCTGAGTCCATTGTTGTCCGTCATCTATATTGTTGTCATTGCTACAGTCGTCCTGCTTTTGGTTTTTGTGGTGGGCTGGACTGAGCGGAAGGTTTTGGCGCGGATGCAGGACCGTATTGGGCCGAACCGGGTAGGCGGCCGTTACGGGATGCTGCAAATGGTGGCGGATGTCGTTAAGATGATGACCAAAGAGGTCATCATTCCAGCCGGGGCGGATAGATGGGCTTATCTGGCTGCGCCAGTGGTCAGCTTGGCTACATCCATTTTGTTGTTTGCTGTTTTGCCCCTGGCTCCGGGTGTTGTCGGTGTTAATTTACCGTCCGGCATCTTTTATGTGATGGCTATCAGTTCCGTTTCCATTGTGGGTTTGCTGTTGGCCGGATGGGGTTCTAACAACAAATATGCCCTTTTAGGCGCATTCCGGGCAGTTTCTCAACTGGTAAGTTATGAAGTCCCTTTGATGATCACGTTGCTTGTGCCCGTTATTTTGGCCGGAACACTTTCTCTGGTTAGTATTGTTGAAGAACAAACTATCCCGTATTTCTTCTATGTCCCCTTGGCCGGTATCATTTTCTTTATCTCCATTTTAGCTGAAACCGGCCGCTCTCCATTTGACTTATTAGAAGCAGAATCTGAGATTATTGCCGGTTTCCATATTGAGTACTCCGGTATGTATTTTGGCCTGTTTATGGCCGCGGAATATATTGCCATTATGTTCATGTCGGCCTTGTTTGCCACGGTTTATTGGGGTGGATATAACTTTTTTGGTCTGGAAGATTTGGTTTTGGCAAACGGATTTGCTATTGGGCGGCCCATCGGTTTTATTTCTTTGATTGTCAAGATCGCCATTGCATTTTTCATCTTTATGTGGGTACGGGCTACGTTGCCCCGGTTTCGTATTGACCAGTTGTTGGATTTCAACTGGAAATTGATGGTGCCGTTATCGCTGGTGCTGCTGTTTGTGGTCGTTTTGTTGAATAAGGCTATTGATGTGTATGCACCGGGCATTACGGAATTCGGCCGTATGTCTATCCACTTACTCAGCAATGTCATAATCGGCATTGTTGTTCTGGAAATAATGCGCCGGCGTGCCCGCCGTAAACGGGAAGCGGAAGAAGGGCCTGATGCCGGCGGCTGGCGTATGGAACCAGTGCTGGCAGAATCGGACGAAACACAATTGGCGCATGCCGACTAATTTTTGAATGGGAGGAGACAGGTGACATTTTTGACATTTCTAACGTCTCTGACATCTGAACAAGTTGTTTTTATTTTAGCTAGTATTCTCACAATTGGAGCGGCCTTGGTCGTTGTGACGAATCGCAATCTTTTCCATGCGGCCTTGGCGTTAATGGCCTCGTTTTTGGGTGTAGCCGGTATTTACATCACCTTGGATGCTGGTTTTTTGGCAGCCGCGCAATTGCTGGTGTATATCGGCGCTATATCCATTTTGATCATTTTTGCCATCATGGTGACGCGCCGTATGATGCAGGTTTCGGAATCGCCGTTTAATTCGCAGCGCGGGTTGGGCTTTTTTGTGGCAGTGGCGGGGTTTTTGATTGTGGCGGTTGTGATTTTACAGTGGTTTGGCGGGGAGGCGTTTGCGGCAAAGCCACCTGTTGCCCCTGCGGTTCTTTCTAATGCAGTGGCTGCTTTGGGGGTTTCTTTTGTTAATCCTAATGCCTTTGCTCTTCCTTTTATCGTGATTTCTATCTTGCTGTTGGCGGCTTTGATTGGCGCTATCTATATTGCCTGGCCCCGGCAGCGTATTGATCCGGCGGAGGATGAAGCATGATTCCCTTAAGCTGGTATTTGCTGGTTGCTGCTCTTTTGTTTTTTATTGGCCTGTTTGGTGTCTTTGCCCGACGGAATGCTGTGGCTATCCTGATGGGTGTGGAGTTGATGCTGAATGCGGTCAATATTAATTTGATTGCGTTTTGGCGTTTCCGCACGGTCGTTAATCCGTTGGCGCCGCCGCCGTCGGGGTGGGCTTGGGCTATTTTTGTTCTGGCTGTGGCTGCGGCGGAAGCGGCCGTTGGTTTGGCTTTGATTATTTCTGTTTATCGTCGTCGTGACTCAACTGTTGTTGAAGATTTGGATTTGTTGCAACACTAAATCCCACGGGAAGAGATTGGTTTTATGTCTCAAGAAATATTACAAACATTAACCTGGCTTATTCCAGCCGGCCCATTGCTTGCGTTTTTCCTGATTGCCCTGTTTACGCACAGGAACCGGACGTTAAGCTGGATGATTGCCTGGACTGGCGTGATTGCGGCCCTGATTTTGGGTTGGACTGTGGCTGGATATACGTCCACCCAATTTTTCGAGGAACCGGAAAAGGTTTTGGAACACCCCGTACAAATAGCCAGTTCGATTGACTGGATTCCGGTTGGGCCTTGCATTGTTGAAGATGCGGGAAATTGTGAATCGTGGATTGATGCGGGTGTGGCGGTTGACGGGTTAACTTCTGTGACGCTGATCATGGTGACCTTTACCGTCTTTATGATTTTTGTCTACAGTGTGGGCTACCATAATTATGGCAAACCCAGAGGGACTCATCCGGGGGTGCCCAATCACGGTAAAGAAGACCCGATATTTTCCAGATTCTTTGCCTATATGAGTCTGTTTGCTTTTGGCATGTTGTTGTTGGTGACTTCGGATAATCTCCTGTTTTTGTTTATTGGCTGGGAGATTATGGGGTTCTGTTCTTATTCGCTTATTGGTTTCTGGTATGCCAGGGAATATCATTTAGGGCCGGATGACATCCCGCACATCCCGCCATATCTGGCAGCCAAGAAAGCATTTATGGTTACTCGTATTGCCGACGTGGTCATGCTGTTGGGTATTGTCTTTTTCTACCGCACATTCGGTACGCTGAACTTTAGCGAAGCGCTTTCGGCGCACAGTTTGGAAGCGGGTGTGGCCCAGATCGGTGTTGCGGCTATTGGCATTATGGCTTTGCTGCTCTTTACCGGGACGGTCGGTAAATCGGCTCAGTGGCCGCTGCACGTTTGGCTGCCGGATGCTATGGAAGGCCCCACGCCGGTTAGCGCTGTTATCCATGCGGCCGCTATGGTTTCGGCCGGTATTTATATGCTGCTGCGTATCTTCCCTCTGATTGCCGTGGCGATTGAGGGGAATCCGGGTGTGGGTTGGATAATTGGCGGCATTGGCGCTTTTACAGCGCTTATGGCGGCGACGATTGCCATTGCCCAGAATGACGTGAAAGGAGTACTGGCCTACTCGACGATTTCTCAGTTGGGTTTTATGGTGGCGACGATTGGCATTGGTGGCTATATCGCGGCTGCTTTCCATTTGATTACGCATGGTTTCTTTAAGGCGCTGCTTTTCTTGGCTTCCGGTTCTGTAATTCATGGGATGGAGCATGGCGCTATGCACGTCCACGACCATCATACAGACCCGCAGGATATGCGTTATATGGGCGGCTTGCGTAAGAAGATGCCTATTACGTTTTGGACGTTCCTGATTGGTGGGCTCGCGCTTGCCGGTTTTCCTTTTGTTACGGCCGGTTTTTGGTCTAAAGACGAGATGTTTGCCGAGGCGTTCACGCTGATGCAGGAAGGGAACCTGACAGCCCTTTTTGTTTTGGTCATGTTGGTGTTGGCCGCTTTCCTGACAGCCTTTTATACGGGCCGTCAGATTACCATGACGTTTTTGGGTAAACCGCGCAGTCAATTGGCTGAACATGCGCATGAAAGTAATAAATTTATGACGATCCCCCTGGTTCTTTTGGCTGTGTTTGCGGTGAGTGTAGGCTGGTCAGGTATTACGGATAATTTTATGGGAACGTCGGGGATTTTTAGAAATTATTTCCACGGTCTTGTTGGTTCGACGATTGAAGAGACGATGTTGGAGTTGAAGGGGGCTGGTTTGGTAGCCCATGCGATTGAGACGCTGCCCTGGCGCTGGGAACCATTAATTATGTCGTTGATTGTGGCTTTGGGTGGGTTGTTTTTGGGGTGGTGGATTTACGGCCGTAAACCTCTCCCCGTTGGTTTTGCAGACCCCATTAAACGGCCGCTTGGCCCCCTGTACAACTTCTTTCAAAACAAATGGTACTGGGATGAACTATACCATACCGTCTTTTATCGCCCGACCATATGGACGTCCGAACAACTGGTTCCTGTATTCATTGACAAAGGGATCATTGACGGTATTTTGCACCTGATTGCCCGTGTTACTTACGCCATTGGTCACTATTTCAAACGATTTGAAGAAATTGTCATCAGTGGTGGTGTGGATTGGCTTAAAGATAAAACCCTGATCTTTGCCAATTGGACGCGCCAACTGCAAACCGGCAATGCCCAGGAATATGTGGCTGTATCCAGCTTGATAGCGGTCGTATTCGCTTTCTCTATTGTTCTTTTGATAAATTATGGCTGGTTGGAAAAGATCCAACTCTGGTTCCAGCAAATCTTTTAGTTAATTAGTTAGGAAATCATATGGACCTGTTGCAAGAACATATTCTGACCATCACTATATTCTTCCCTCTGCTGGCAGCATTTGTACTTATGCTGCTGCCGGGCGAGTCCAAAACTGCCATCCGTCGCCTGGCGCTGCTTTTGAGCCTGGTACCATTAATCCTGGTATTAGTTATGTGGCTCAACTATGATCGGGCGGCTGCCGACATGCAGTTTCAAGACTTCGCTTCATGGTTCCCGGCCATTGGTTCCAATTATCATGTTGGTGTAGACGGTATCTCTTTACCCTTATTTTTATTAACAACCATTCTCACGCCTCTGTCCATCCTGGCATCCTTCAAAATTGAAGAAAGAGTCAAACTGTTTATGATGCTGTTTCTTATCATGGAAACAGCGATGCTGGGTTTGTTTGCCTCGTTAGATTTGCTTATTTTCTTCATTTTCTGGGAAATCGGCTTGGTTCCCATGTACTTCATTATCAGGCTGTGGGGTGGGGCAGATCGCAATTACGCATCATTTAAGTTCTTCGTTTACACCATGGCCGGTAGTTTAGGGTTACTCCTGTCTATCCAGATTATTGGTGTTGTTACCGGTACTTTTAATATCCCGGAATTGATGGACGTATGGGTGAATTTGCCTAATGATATTTTGCTTCCGGTTATCGGTACCGTTTCGGTAGGCTGGGTGAAGGGAATAGCTTTCATTGCTTTCTTTATAGCCTTTGCCATCAAAATACCTATTTGGCCGTTCCATACCTGGCTGCCGGATGCCCATACCCAAGCGCCTACGGCCGGCTCCATGATTTTGGCCGGGGTGCTGCTGAAACTGGGCGCTTACGGTTTTATTCGTCTGGTGATTCCCTTATTCCCCGAGCAAGCTTATACGACGGCTTTTATTTTGGCCTGGTTGGGCATGTTAAGCATTGTGATGGGCGGTTATGCCGCCTTTGGCCAATGGGATTTCAAGCGATTGGTAGCTTATTCCTCCGTCAATCATATGGGGTTTGTCGTGTTGGGAATAGCTGTGATGGCTTATGCTTATGGTCAGAATTTTGTGGGGAGCGTCACGGAAGATGCCATTCTGGCTACCAATGGTGCGGTTTTCCAAATGGTTAATCATGGTTTGTCCGCGGCCGGTATGTTCTTCCTGGTCGGCGTGATTTATGAGCGCACCCACACGCGGGATTTGAAGAAATATGGTGGTATCTGGTCCGTTTTGCCTATCTACGGCATGATTCTTATTTTCACCAGCATGGCATCTCTGGGACTGCCTGGCTTAAATGGTTTTGTCAGCGAATTTATGGTGACGGCCGGTACCTGGAATATCTTTACAGTGCAGTTAGCCCTGTCTATGTTGGGGCTGCTTATGACGGGCGCTTATATCTTAAAGGGTATTGGTGCTACCTTACATGGCCCGACCAAACCTGAATGGTTGGGTTTGCCCAAGATGACCTTGCGGGAACACGCGGTTATCTGGCACCTGATGGCCCTGATGTTGAGTTTAGGCGTCTGGCCTCAGTGGATATTGGTGTTCATCAACGATACAGTTTCTAGAATTTTTATTGGATAGGAGAGGACGAAGGATTGAATAATAGTCTTCAATCCGGGTTTTGATCTCAAAGATTGGGAAGAGGCTTTATGGAATTTCCCTTTTTGTCACTTATAGTTTTTATCCCGCTTCTGACGGCGATAGTGATTTTGTTTTTGCCCAAAGAACGTGGCGAAAATGCGCGAATGCTGGCATTGGGAGCCATGGTTTTCAGTTTGCTCTTAGCAGCATACGTCTATTTCAGTTACGCTATCCCCCCGGCAGGTACCGTATGGGCTGAATCATTGCAGTTCCTTGAGGAGCGTGCCTGGATACCGGGGTTAGGCATCAATTATATTGTTGGTGTTGATGGCCTGAGCGCCACGTTGGTTTTACTGACAGCATTTGTAGGTTTAGGCGGTGTCCTGATTTCCTGGAGTATTCCAGACAGGCCGCGTGAGTTTTTTGCCTTCTTTATGCTGTTGGTGGCTGGTGTGCAGGGTGTATTTGTGGCGGTGGATGCCTTCTTGCTCTTCTTCTTTTATGAGTTGGCTGTACTGCCCATGTATGTCTTGATTGTCATTTGGGGCTGGAAGCAGACACGAGAATATGCGGCGATGAAGCTGACGCTTTATTTGTTGATTGGCAGCTTTATTTCGTTTGTTGCTTTTCTTATATTGTATTTCCAATTGCCGGAGCAGACGTTTGATTTGCGGGTGTGGTCGGAATATATATTCCCGCTGAATGTGCAGCTTGTTTTGTTTTTGCCACTGTTTATTGGGTTTGCTGTTTTAGGCGGTATCTGGCCTCTGCATAACTGGTCGCCGGATGGTCATGTGGCAGCGCCTACGGCCGTTTCCATGATTCATGCCGGTGTCTTAATGAAGCTGGGCGCCTACGCTTCCTTGCGGGTGGGCCTTCAAATTTTGCCTGACGGCGCAGTTTACTGGATGCCTTTCATTATCCTGCTCTCTCTGGTCAATGTTATTTACGGCGCTCTGATTGCCATGCGCCAAAGAGATATGAAATACCTTATCGGCTATTCCAGCGTCAGCCATATGGGGTTGGTTGTCATGGGTATGGCTACCTTAAATATGGATGGTTTTACCGGCGCCGGCGTGCAGATGGTGAGCCACGGTATTATGACAGCTCTCTTCTTCTCTGTGGTGGGGATGGTGTACGACCGGGCGCACACGCGCGATATGGATAACCTGAGCGGTATGAGCAAGGTGCTGCCGTGGGCGGCCGTGGCCTTTGTGATTGGTGGTTTGGTCGGTATGGGTATGCCCGGCCTCTCTGGGTTTGTTGCCGAATTCCCCATTTTTATGGGAGTGTGGCGGGCAAATGGTATGAATTATATTGGCGCTTTCGGTTTGGACCCATCCAATTATTACCGTTGGATTGCCATTATCGCCATTCCCTCTATTGTTATATCTGCGGGCTATCTTATGCGGGCTGTGGGTAAAGTCTTCTTCGGCAATTATGATAGTGAAAAATGGCATGATATGCGGCCCATGCTGGCGATAGATAAATTGGTCCTTATCATGTTTGTCGCCATACTCATTGTTATCGGTGTGTATCCGGCCATTATTGTCCCCATGGTCAGTTCCGGGGTAGCGCCGGTTGTAGAACGGCTGCAAAGCGCACAGCAAGCAGCTACCATTCTGGATTCAGTGCAGATAGGCGCGTACAGTCTCCTCAGTCTGTTGGGAGGTGCATAAGTGAGCTTTGAACCTACGACGGAATGGTTCCTGGCCCTGGCGCCGGAAATCTCTTTAGCCATCTTACTCATTGCTATTCAGGTATACAGCCGGGTGCTGCCATCATCGCGCCAGCGTCAAGTGGGCGTTATGACAGCCTGGGGTGCATTCCTCATTCTTCTGATTACGCTTGGTTTGTGGCTTTTTGCCAATGTGCCTGGCGAATCGGCAGATTTGTCCAGCACGCTCATGTGGGGCGGCATGATTCGGAATGACATGGTAACGCTTGTCTTCCGTGTGATATTCCTCTTTGCCCTGATGATTACCGCGCTGTTCTCAGTAGATACGCCTCGTTTGCAGGCTGTAGAATTTTACGCCCTGCTGATTCTGGCTACGATTGGCTTCAGTCTGATGGCTGCGTCCTCTGACTTGATTATGGTGTACGTAGCGCTGGAAACCGCCAGTATTTCCTCTTATATTCTGGCCGGGTTCTTTAAGAACGAGGATCGCTCCACAGAAGCAGGGATGAAGTATTTTATCTATGGCGCTTTTGCTACGGCCGTTCTCCTTTACGGTCTCAGTATGATTTACGGGCTGACGGGGCAAACCGGTTATTACGCCATTGGCGCGGCCGTACAGCAACTGCCTACACCCGCAGAAGTGCTGCAA
>JAJRTP010000090.1 GCA_024278255.1 Chloroflexota bacterium
GCGTATTCGATGATTTCAGGGTCCTGCGACGCGGCCACAATCATTTCACTGAGGGTGGGTTCGTGGCCGTGGACTACCACGTTGACCATATCCTTTCTCAAGACGCCCAGATTGGCCTGGCCCAGAATGGGAGCGGGCGTACCAAAGAGGATGTCGGAAATATCGGTGGCAATCATACTGCCGCCCCATCCATCGGCCAGCGCAGTGCGAATGGCGTGTTGAAGGATGTGTTCCGGGTCCTGGTCGTCGCCAATATGGGTGCGGTGCAAAGCTTCGACCACTTCCCGGTCAATGCCGCGGGGGATAACGCCTTGCTCTTTCCACAGCTTCTGGCGTTTTTCGGGAGCCCGAATGATAGGGACTATCTGGCCGTTTTGTTGACCGAACTGAGCGATGTACAGGTCGGCCAGGTCATTGGCGATTTCTTCGGGAGAGCGGTCTTCGATGGGAATATCGTACCTGGCGGCCACGGTGCGCAGTTTAGCCACATCACGGATGGCGTACCCCTCAGCTTCACCATTGGCCACTGCTTTCAACGTAAAGGCCATATCACGTCCGTGGTCCGAGTGCGCGGCAGAGCCGGCGGCGATTGCCCGAGTCAGGTTGCGGGCCTGGATGGTATCAATGGTGGCCCCGCATACGCCCGTCGATCCATCTTTAGTAAGCCGGCAGGGTCCCATACCGCAGTTTTTGCAGCACATCCCGGTGGCTCCAATGTTGCACGGCGCCATCTCATCGGCCCGCTGGAAGGCCGTCCCAATGCCCAGTTCCTCGGCCCGGACGAGCATCTGCCGGGCCGCGAGGTCCGTAGAATATTCTTCCGGGCTTCGTTTCTTTCTAGCCATGATTCACCTCCGTCAAATCGTCCTGCTTGATGACACCGAAACCAGGGCAGGGCCACAGGGATCGCCCGTTGTACCTGATAACCTGATTAAAACTCACGCCCTGAGGGGCCTCTGTAGCATATCTAAAGAAGGTGTGCTCGTCGTGTCTGGTTTCCTGGGTCACCGGGTTGCCGGTTTCTGCCGGAACAGGCAGTTCATCCAGATAGCCGGCTTCTTTAAGGGTGGCCTTGATTTCTTCTGCGCTTATTTTGTCGGGGTCATAATCAACTTCTACGGCATGAAAACAACTGCTGGCATATACCTCTTCTACACCGGGGAAAGCCAGCAGCAGACGGCGCACCTCCAGCACGTGATGGTCGCCGTACATTGCGGGTGTATCAAGAACAATTTTTTCCATACTAGCCTCCTGTGATTTATGTACCTCCTGAGTTTCAATAAGTTGTTGGGCCAGTTCCATGACTACTCTGGCCTCATAGCGGCGATGTCCCCCCAAAGTTTTCACCGAGGGCAGTTTGCCGGCCTCTGCCCACCGGGTAACGGTACTGGGAGATACCTGAAAAATTTCTGCAACTTCAGCGCGAGTCAATAAACGATTTTCAGAAATATCGAACTTTTTCATAAACTCGCCCCCTATTTAGCCACGTGTAATTTACCGGGCAGCACGGGGTGTCCCCGTGGCTGGCATATCAGTTTATGCCAAAAATACATTTCCGTAGAGGTATTTCAACAAGCCGACCGTGGGTCATTCCAGCGGGTCTTATGCAGTTATTTCAATGAACAAAGTTTTGTGTGTGGTGAAGCCAGGCATTTATAACCTGAGCCGATGCCGTAAAAAGGTTGCTGGTTGTTATCGTAGTGAAATCCGTTTGTGGATTATGGAGAGAAGAGATCGGATTGCAGGTGCGAATGCGGGGAAACCCCGGCGATCTGATTGCAATCTTTGAGCGTATTGCACGTTTTGCACGCTTTGTCTCTATAATAAGTGATTTGACAGGGGGAAAGAAAGATACAAATGACCTATTTTCACTGGTATTTTTGCATTATTCGGTGTGGATGTAAGCAAGAAAACATGGGGGGATTTATTTACGGGCGACCAGCCCGTGTTCAAAGGCGTAGGCCACCGCTTCCAGGCGGCTGTGTACATTCAGTTTGTTGAGGATGTTTTGAATGTGATTCCTGGCGGTTGAAGAACTGATGGAGAGTGCGGCGGCAATATCACTGGTGTTCAGGCCCTGGGCCAGCAACGACAATACTTCCATTTCCCGTTCCGTCAGGTTTGTAGCGGGAGGAGCGGCGGATGGCGGCGCTGGGGGAGAAAAGTTCGCCGCTTGCAGACGCTCGGCCTGTTCCAGCATCTCCAGAATAAAGTGTTCCCGTGTTTTGTGCTGGGTGGTATCCCGGAAGAGATGCACAATCAGCACGGTAGAGCGGTCGGTGTTGGAACGGAGGGTGAGAATACTGATGTTGAGCCAGCGTATGCTGCCGGATTTGGTGCGGACAGCAACATCATAGCAGGGAATGATTTTTCCGGAACGGGCCGCAGCCGCCACATAACAGCGGGGACAGCAGAATACCCGGCCTTTATCATCATAGCCCCCCAGGATTTCATAGCAGGAACGACCCATCACTTCTTCTGGTGTGTATCCCAGCATTTGCCGGGCGGCCTCATTCCAGAAGACGATGCGCTGATCGTCGTCAATCACAAACGCGCCGTCTGCGGTATTTTTTAGCATCTCAAACAGGTGGTCCATATCAACCCCGGATAAACAGCCCTACCTCTGCAGATTAGCGGGTAGACTGTAGCCTATTGGATAGTTACTTTTATTATAGCATATCTTCCTCAATTTGGGCGCGCTGCTTTGGGGTCGAAAACAAGAACAGAACTAAATCAGGCTGTCAGGTTGTATTGGGCGGCAATATCGGCGGGAGAATTGAATCGTCCGATTCTGGGGAGTCCAGTAGCCCGGCGGATGACGCCCACCAGCCTGCCGGCGAATCGACGGTTCAACCTGGCAGACGCCTTTGCAGGCCATCGGCATACCAGACTGGGCCGCGCTGAAGCCGGTCATTATTGAGAGAGAAAACCAGAAGGGTAGATTGAGTGGACAACCGGGTAGACAAATATGCCTGTTTTCGGCGCGTCTCCTTATGCGCCGGAAACGTTGCCTCAGTCGGGTTTTATGGGAGGTTGTCCTTGAACGGCAGGCCGATCCGAAGAGCCAGGAGGCAAAACCGGATATAATTTTCTGGCGCAGTCGGGACAAATACCGTGGCTGATAATGAGATTGAGGGTAGATACATCCTTACTCTCTATCGGTTGCCAGTTCCCATCGGTTTTGATACGGCTGTTACACCACGCGCAGATTGTTATGATCATCAATTGGGTCCTGGCTCTCTGTGGAAAATATTGGCAAACATCAGACTGTACGGTGAGAGCAATTGCGCTAAAATTCAGGAGGTAATCATTGGGTTCTGCTCCACCAAATATTCATAGTACTATAGTACCGACTATTTGTCAATTTATTTGGGGAGTTTACTTTCACAACCTTTCGTTTATCGGGCCTGTCGCTTAGTTTCGCAAGCTGTGGATGGGGGCCGGAATTTTGCCCCCAAACGCCACAAACCGGCTCGACTTTCCCGCGTTGTGCACCGGCATAATTGCGCTCTCGCCAAACAGTCCGCCAAAGGAGACAACCTCGCCCGCTTCCTTGCCCGGAACCGGAATTAACCGCACCGCGGTGGTCTTGCCGTTGACCATCCCGATGACCATTTCATCAGCGATGATGGCCGCAATGGTGGCCGCGTCCACCGAGCCGGGGATGGCAATCATATCCAGCCCCACGCTGCACA
>JAJRTP010000091.1 GCA_024278255.1 Chloroflexota bacterium
CAGCCGGATTGATGACCATCTCATCCGGCGCGGGCGGGGTGAATTGTATCTGCGGCCGTCCGGTAATCGGCCGGGCAACCAGCCGCACCTGGGTTGTCAGATGCACGGCGTCGACTGGGGAACGAAGCTGACTGTGGGCTAACAGGCTGTTGCCCAGAGCGGGAAATACGGCCGTCCTCAGTTCAGCCGCGAGGGTCTGATCATTCGCCAAAGGGATGGGGGCAGCAAAACGGGCGTTCTCTAAAACGGCCACGTGATAATCGGGCGCGGCAGCCAGGGCCATTTCGGCCAACGCTTCCAGACCAATCCCCCAGGGCAGTTGGCTGTGTTCCGGGGTCAGGGCCAACATTTCGGGTTGGATGGCTGCCCGGCCGTGCCAACCGCTGTAAATGCCGACGGCCGTCAGTTCAGCCAGAAGCGGCACATTTACCTGGGCCAAGCGCTGCCGGGCCGGCTCTTTTTCCAGTTCGATGCGCTCGTCCCCGGCTTGAATCCGCATCTGTGGCTGGCCCCCGGCGAGAATCTCACCCTGTGCCTGCCCGTTGACCAATTCCCGTTGGAAGATGGCTGTCGCCGGCTCTGGACTGCGCTCCAGCCAATCAATGACAATGCCGCGGGTTTTCGGCCGTTGCTGGCGCATCTGGTTAATGAGAGCGCCGATGAGTGACTGGTCGGCGCTGGCGGCAGGATGTTGCGGATGGCCGAAACGGCCGTCCGCTCCATTAAAGGCCATTACCACTGACACAGACATTCCCCGGCTGGCTTGCAGCAAATTGAACAGGCTGTCCGGCTGGCCGTCGGCATGGATGAGAACGTCCAGACGGCCGTTTATCTTTTGCAGCGCGGCGGTTACGGCCGTGTCGTCTGTCAGGTCTACTTGCTGGTAGATGGCGTCCCCGCCTGCTTTTTCGATGGCCTGGATGAGGTTTTGTACGGCAGTGTCCTCCGGCGGCAGTGTGTCCAGCAAGTAAAATGTGCCGCTTCCAACTGCCAGCGCCAGATCAACCACATCTTCAGACGCTGGTTCTTCCTGGATGGCGGCTAATCCGGCCACAATCTCCCGGTTAAAATCGACTGCCGCGCCCGATACCAGAAAAACAGTTTGCCGGTTTAGGGCGATGCCCGGCTTATGGCTGGTGGCTGGTTGGGCAGCGAAGGCCGGGGCAAACCGCTGGCCGCGCCAGTAACCCACCTCGACAACACCAGGATCAATCAAGGTTTCGGCCAGCAGCGTGCCGGTCAGATGCTCTGTCTCCGGGTCAACCGCAAAATCCACCACTTTGACCAGCCGATCATCATGCGCCTGCCGGTACGCTTTGACAAATCCGGCCACCGCGCCGCCCAGCGGGTTGATCGCGCCGCTGTCGCCGCAGCCCAGCAGCCCGCCCATCCGGGTGCCCGCCACCAGAAAAGCGTCTGTCTGTTCCAATGCCTGCATGACGGTTTGCAGGCTGGTTAAACGCACCCGACGCAGCTCGTGCCAGTCGGCCAGGGTGAGATTGGCGAAGGCGGGTTCCTCGTCCAGGGCGGGCAGCCAGTAAATGCCCCGGATACGGCCGTCAGCCAGCCAGATTTGCAGTTGTGTGGTCAGGGTTACGGCCGTTTGCGCCGGGTCTAAGATAAGCGGGGTCACGCCGTAAGTTTCCAATTGCGCCGCCAGTGTTTGGGCTACCGCTCCCTGATCCTGGGCAATGATGACGCGATCCCCTTGGTTGAGGGTGATAGGTGTAGATGGGCAGAGATCGAGAGACGGCCGTAACGCGGGCAAAACCACCCAACGCGGGGTGCGGCTGGCCGGCGGCTCTTTATCATCGGTAATGACAGCAATTTTTTCTTGTATTGGGTTCATGCGGGGATTATAGTGGGAAATGCGGGGGGAAGGTAGTGTCGAAGATCAGGAAATATAGGCGTTAAGAAAAAGATTTTGGCTGCCAGATTGGTTCAATCTGGCAGATTGAACCAATCTAAGGCGAGAATATTATCTGAACGTCTATAGTTAACCGTATTCAGTTTTCAGGCAAGGGGTTACTTTCTGTTCACCCGCCGATCTCGCAACTGCTCCCAGGCGCTGCGGATTTGCCGAATCATAGAAGCATCAAACCCCAAATAACCTTTTAAGATAATTACATCCACGTAATCCAACGCCGCATAAGCATTTCCGGTACGCAATAAAGATTCCACTTTTTCTACGTCAATCTCTAAGTCAGATTGGTAGGGTATAGGAAGTTCTTCTGCTTCACGCGGTTCCAGTTCTAAAACACCGCCGCCATAGCTACGGCCGCATACTTCCGCCCAGGCCAATGTCAGCGAATTAAAGAACAGCGCGGCCAGCCGCCGGCTATCCACGCCCGGACGAACCCGCACCCGGTGGATGGTATCGGTAGAGGTGGCCTGAACCGCATTAACAACGAACAAGGGGTAGCGGTGAATCTGGCGGAACAAAAAAGCATCGGGAATATAAATGGAAGGCACGTCAAACCAGCGCCGCCGAATCCGGCATTTGTACCCTTTGTGAACGCCTTCTTCTTCCCCCTGCCGGATATACATTTGAAGAGGCTGCGGGAGCGTACCCAATGGCGCGCCGTTCAGATTAAGCAGCCAGGCCGGGTACTGTTTTATGTATTCGCGGTAATCATCTTCGTTAAAAAACATTGTTTTGAGCGCTGCGGTGCGGCCAATAATGGGAACGACGTATTCAGCAGCCTGAAGTTCGTTTTTTTGCGCTTCGGTCAGGACAAAAAAGCGGTTGCGCCCGGTGACAATGCCTACGTCTACGGCCGCTAGTTGACCTAACTGCGTCAGGCCCTCTGCTTTTTCTGCCTCGTCCAACGCTGAGAATGCCGCTTCGTCAAGGAAAAGGGACGTCCATTTCATGCCGGGGCGGGAATGTTTGGCCGGCATATGGGCTACGGCCGTATCCAGATCGTGTAATGCCAGCAATTCCTCGCCATCCATCAATTCAATCGTATGAATGTCCGAATGCTGCCCGTTGCCCGTCTGTTTCCCTTCCGCCAACAATAAAACCACTTCTTGCTGAATTTCAGGAAAAACCAGACGCTTGAACCCGACGATGACAATATGCCTGAATTGCCGCGTTAACCGTTCCCGCAGTTCGTGAGCGTATTTGACCTGGAGTAACTCTGCGGGGACGACCATGGCCAGACGGCCGTCTTCCCGCAGAAGCTCTATACTCAATTGCACAAACGCAGCCCAGGCATTAGCCAATTTTGTTGGCTTGTAACCGGCCATGCGCAAATGGGCAAATGCCAGATTGCGGCTGTCGTCATTGAAATGTTGAAACCGGATAAAGGGGGGATTGCCAATGATCAGGTCAAACTTTTCTGCTGAGTCAAGGCTTGTGTAAGCGTCAAAAAAGTCTTGACGCCGCCACTCGATGACAGCGCCATTCTTGCCAAAACCCTCAACGCGCTCAATCGCTTTGCCTAACTCAGCATCATCCAGCTCAACCGCCACAATGGAAGGCGAGATGTGCGCATTCTGTGCCAAATAGCGCAAAATAGCGAGGATAAAATTACCATCACCGCAACTGGGTTCCAGTATCCGCCGCGTATTGTCCCGAATACCCCATTTTACCAGGTATTGCGCCAATGCCAGCGGTGTATAATAGCCGCCCCGGCGTTTACGTTCAGTTATGGCAGGTTTGTTTGTGGGAAATGTGTCGCCCAGATGTTTGAAGAAACTCAGTTGCGCCATAGCAGGCATTATACCACATGCGTCCCCCGGCTACTTCAATCATGCGGCGGCAAACCTTTATAGCGTTTCCAGTAATGAGGGTAAAGCTGGTCAGAAAATTGCTCGATGCGCAGAATAGAATCGGCCGGAGGCACGGCCGGATCAACTTCACCTGATGCCGGGTCCCATACCAGCAAAGCCAACGCTTCGGCTAAATGCGCCTGGTCTAAAACGTCTTTGCGAGAACCCAGACGCTCCAGTGTCCTGATCATATCTGCTTCCTGTTTACGTCCCAAGGCCGGTTTGGGAATGACCACAATAAAAGCCACCACAGCATAGGGAAAGCGCGTATGTACAGTTGCCGCTTCCGTTGCCAAATCGTTGACCATGTTTTGCCAGTTCTTGCCCACGCTTTTGAAGTCGTTGAGCGTTTTACTGTCAAAGACAACACGCGGCCCATCCGGGCGATAGGCGGCATCAAAATTTTGTGGCCGAATACCGCCGATAATGCGTACCGGTCCTACTTCAACACAATTGGGTATGGGTGGAATGAGGGCGCTGGATTTAGCTCGTTTTACCGGGATTTCTCCCAACATTACAGCCAATGCATTGGCAAAAGCCACGTCAATAAAAGAAGCAAAATTGACGGATTGGTGTCTGTCAAAACAAGCAGATTTCTTACTCTTGCCGGTTTCGGGATTAACTTCGCTTAACCACTGCTGCCCCCATCCTTTCAGTTCTTCTGTGGATATGGAGATACGCGGCATACTGCCGGCTAATTCTGGCATGGTTTCTCTCGCTTACGGCCGTTCCTCTAAATCCAGTTCATCCCGCATAAGTTGATCCAAAGAAACGTTAAAATAATCAGCCGTTTGTAAAATCAATTCGGCAGAAGGTTTTCGCAGGCCATTTTCTACCCGGCTGATTTGGCTGTTTGTTGTGTGTAATGAAGACGCCAATTGCCGGGTAGTCACCCCTTTTCGCAAGCGCAATGTTTTCAACTTTTCACCAAACCGTTCAATGCTCATTTGCCTGGATTTTGTGGCTACGGCTGCTAATCTACAATGACATTTGACATAGACATGACACTCGTATATACTTGTTGCCAAATGGCATCAAGATGATATATACTTGCGGCCAAACAGGTTGTTATAACCTTGTTTGGCAAGCGTACATATGGCTGCACGACATAATCAGCCAGCAAACGGCCCTGGCTGTGTTCTTACCGCAAAATGGCCAGAAAACAAACAATGCCGCCTGAGAATAATAAGGAAAAGAAACCATTTAAGCAAACAGCCCATGCGGCGCCCTGTTTCAGGTTGTTGCCAGAAGTACGGGAAAAACGGCCGGGTAATCCCTGAATGAATTGTCAACGCCAAACGTGCTACAATAAGCAGCAGAGATTTCTGTTTTCAGATTGGTCCAATCTTGAAGATTGAACCAATATCGCCACATTACCAGCGAGGAAACAATGTTCGCTCAAACAGAACGCCGCCTATTTACGACCAAAGAATATCACCAGATGGCCGAAGCCGGCATTCTGGCAGAAGATGACCGCACGGAACTAATCCAGGGAGAAATTGTCGCTATGAGTCCCATTGGCGTCCGTCACGCGGCTTGCGTAAACCGTTTAACGGAAGCATTATCACACTATTTTTCAGGCAAAGCTATCATCAGCGTACAAAATCCATTGCAAATTGACGAGTACACCGAATTGCAACCGGACGTTATGTTGCTGCAACGTCGGGAAGATTATTATGTGCGGGCATTGCTCGCCGGAAAAGACGTCTTGTTACTTATCGAAGTGTCGGACAGCACGCTGGTATATGACCGGGTGACAAAACTGCCCCTGTACGCCCACGCCCAAATCCCCGAAGTATGGCTGGTGAATCTGGTGGATAATTTGCTGGAGGTTTACCGCGCGCCGCAAGGGGACGAATACACGGAATTTCGCCGCGTCTACCGGCAGGATACGGCCGTACCCCTCACCTTCCCCAACACCCCCATCCCCGCCAACAACCTGATCCCCTGACTAACGACTACCCGACTAATGACTACCCGACTACCCAAAAGCAATACGGCCGAGCTGCTGCGCTGGCTGTTCCGACGGCGGCGGCGCTTGCGGGTAACGGGTGATTCCATGCTGCCCTTGCTCCAGCCGGGCGACGAGGTACTGGTTGACCCCCGCGCCTACCGTGAACGGCAGCCCGCCCCCGGCGATCTGGTGGTAGCCCGGCATCCCTACCAGACCGGCATCAAGCTGGTAAAACGGGTAAAGAATGTAGATGACCACGGCCGTTGCCTTCTCATTGGCGACAATCCACTTTACAGTTCCGACAGCCGATCTTTTGGCCGAATTGCCCCGGAAAATATCCTGGGACGTGTCACCAGCCGCTTTGGGTAATACGGCCGTAAACACCTTAAAAAATCCCATCCAAATAAAAATTGACAAAGGCGAATAGTAGGGCTAGAATGAAGGCGTTAACCAATCTTAACCACAAACTGAACAGTGGTTAATTCAAGCGAAAACGCCTCAATTTGTTATAAAGTAAGGAGACAACTTATGACCCACATTGTTACTCGCTTATGTTTGCGTGACACCGCCTGTGTAGACGTTTGTCCTGTAGAATGTATGATATTGGGCAAACCGGAAGAAGAATGGCCCTGGCTGTACATTGACCCCGACACCTGCATTGACTGCGGTGCCTGTGTCCCTGAATGCCCTTACGAAGCCATCTTCCCCGAAGAAGAGGTACCATTTGACTTTGAAGCACCCGCCGGCGTCTGGATTGCCAACACCAAAGAGCTTTTACCAGACGGGCAGCCTTTCGAAGGCGAAATTGACGGGCATGAGGTCAAACTATTGAATGCCAAGCAGTTGGCTGGTGGTGAAATTCTGGATTTGACCGAGGACATTCCGCCCAACTACGATTTCTTCTCCGAAGGCCCCGGCTACGACGCTCTGGATATGTAATTTGCTTCCTCGATAGAGGAACATTGCTTAGTAAAAAGCCGAATGAGCTGCCAATATGGCAAGCTGATTCGGCTTTTTGCTTACCAAAAGGAATGCGGCTGATGACAGAAAAATACAGAATTGAAACAGATTCACTGGGGGAAGTAAAGGTACCAGCCGCAGCCTATTGGGGCGCGCAAACGCAGCGGGCCGTAGAGAATTTCCAGATTAGCGGCCTGAAGCAGTATCCGGCCTTCATTTGGGGAATGGCGGTGATCAAACGGGCGGCCGCCGAAGTCAATTCTGGCCTGGGATTATTCCAGGATGTGGAACTGGACGACAAGGTAATTTCCGGGGAGGCCCTGGCTCAGGCGATTATGCTGGCCGCTGACGAAATCCTGGAAGGGGGGATGTGGGATCAGTTTGTAGTAGACCCAATCCAGGCCGGTGCGGGTACCAGTCACAACATGAATACCAATGAAGTTATCGCCAACCGGGCCAATGAACATCTGGGTTATCCGCTGGACGCGCCGCACAAGCCAGTACATCCCAACGATCACGTGAATATGGCCCAATCCACCAACGACACCATTCCTACAGCCATCCGGCTGGGCTGTTTGTGGCGATTGGATGAACTGCTGGCCGCTTTAGCCGGACTGGCGCAAACATTGGCGGAAAAGGCGGCCGAATTTGACGGAATTGTGAAAAGCGGCCGGACTCATTTACAGGATGCGGTTCCGGTGCGGCTGGGGCAGGAGTTTGGCGCTTATGCCCGCGCTGTGGAACGACATGAAGAGAAAGTTGCCCAGGCAGCGGAAGGATTGCGCCGTTTGGG
>JAJRTP010000092.1 GCA_024278255.1 Chloroflexota bacterium
AACGAGCAACGTAGCGTTCAATACGAAAAACGCGACGTGAGTTTTAGTCCCACTACGTATTTCGTCTCCTGTGCTACAATAAACGTAGCGGCGGTTACGAAAAACGCGACGGCGTTTAGGTTACGTCCAACCCTCCTTAGTAGTTTGTCAAACGCGGCGTACTTTAGGGCGTGCGTCGCACCTGCGGGACAAAAACTTATGACGTCACTCATCAGACTGATACGAGACAAGATGCGCGGTATTCCCAAAGATGTACCGCTGGACTATTCGCAAATCACAGAGAATTTGTATATCGGCGCCTGGCCGACCAAATATCACCGGGAAAAGATTATTTCGTTGGGTGTGACGTTGATCGTGTCCACGATTCTGGAGCGGACGGACAAGGAGTTGAATCAGGCGCCGCTTACCCTGGTGCGCACCCATGGTACCGATTTAGGGCCGCGCCTCATTTATCCTACCGGGCAGATTTTGAAAGGGGTGGAACCGGCCGTGGCTGCCATCCAAAATGGGCACAAGGTGATGGCCTTTTGCAAGGCTGGTAAACATCGCAGCGCCACCATGAGCGCTTGTATTTTGGTCGGTTTGGGGCATCCGGCTGATGAAGCGATAGAGATCGTGGAAGCGGGACGGAAAGAGGCAGAGATAAAAGAAACACATCGTCAGGCGATCCATAAATTTGAGGAGACATGGCGTAAGCGCAATACGTAAAAAACAAAAAAACCTGACAGGTTTCTCAAACCTGTCAGGTTTAATTCTGAGCGGCCAACGGGACTCGAACCCGTGATAATAGCTTGGGAAGCTATTGTGTTACCACTACACCATGGCCGCATCTGGCAAAATTATAGTCGGGGGGAAACAGTGTGTCAAATACGTTAAGCGTGTGTCAAATACGCTACGTCCCCCAATCCCGCAAATAGCGGAAGTCGTGGGTGATGGAGCGGTCGCTCACTTTGGGGATGAGGGGCATGGTGCGTTTATAGTGATTGCGCTGCACCATTTGCATGACCTGAGTGACGAAAGCAGCAGAAAAACCGGCTTCTATGGCTTCTTCCGGCGTGTACCGCTCGTCAAACAGCAGGTAGAGTAGTTCATCCACTTCTTCGTAGGTAAAACCGAAATCGGATTCGTCTGTCTGGCCGGGGATGAGGTCGGCGGAGGGGGGCTTGTCAATGATGACGGCGGGGATGCCCAGGGCGCGGCTCAGGTGGCGCACCTGGGTTTTGTATAGGTCGCCGATGGGGTTGATAGCTGAAGCCAGATCGCCATAAATCGTGCCGTAACCCAGGAGTAGTTCTGTCTTGTTGCTGGTGCCGATGACCAGGCCGTTGAAAGCCATCGAGCGGTCAAAGATGACAATCATGCGGGCGCGGGCCATGACGTTGCCCAGGCGATGGGGCGTCATATCGGGTGTGGCCTGCTGGAGGCTGTCCACCATGCCGGTAATGTCTATGGTTTCGCTTGGGACGCCCAGCGCTTCAATGACCAGGTCGGCGTGGGCCAGGCTTTCCGGGTGGGAGGTGCGATGGGGCAGGCGCAGGGCCAGGACGTTTTCCGGCCCCAGCGCGCGGGCGGCGAGAAAGCAGGAGAGGGCGGAATCTATGCCGCCGGAGAGGCCGAGAACGGCACGGCCGTAACCAGCCTTCCCAATCTCGTTTTGCAGAAAGCGGATCAGAACCAGTTCGGCTACCTGGGGTTCGATGGCTAAACAATCGGCGATGGTGGGGGGATGGGTGGTATAAGTTTTCATAAGTGCCTTGCAAATTGTTCCAGAAAAGGCGGGACGGGCGCCTGCTGGTATATTTCGCCTACGGCCGTATCCAGAGCCGCCGCCTTTTCCCGTAAATCCCGAATAAAACGCCAGGCCACAGGCTGCCCGGTCAACATCTGGTAGCGGAACAGTCCCGTAATCAGGCCGCCTTCTTTTTGCAGCCCGGTGCGCTCAAATTCAGCCATCAGATGATCGGTATTATACGCGATTGCCCGAAATTCGACGCGCCATTGACGCTTGTTTTGCGTGGCTATCACATATTTGGCCTCCGGCGTGCCATCCAGGGGCATCCCTACGGAGCCGATGTTGACCAGCCAACTACGCGACCATTGGCGGTAGAGGGGGCGGTGGGTGTGGGCGCAAAACAGGGTGGTGTTGTCCAGTCCGGCCATCAATTCGGTGACGGCCGTTTCCCCCATTTCCGCCTGGAAGCCCCGGTATTGACTGCTGGGGGAGGCGTGAACAAAGGTGGCTCCGCTACGGCCGTTTTGCGGCATCGTATAGTCATAAGGGAGTTCGGCCATGTAGCGCAGGTGTTCCGGGCCTAACTGGGCTTGCGCCCAGCGTACCGGACTCCAGGTAGGGCAGGTTTGCCAATCGGCGTCCTCAATGTCACCCAGCAGATACAGCTCGTGGTTGCCTTGCAGGGTGACGCAGTTCAGGCTGCGGATGGCGTCCAGGCATTCCACCGGATGCGGTCCCACGTTGGCAATATCGCCCAGGCAAATGATTTCGTCTACAACGGCCGTTTCTATGTCAGCCAACACCGCTTCCAGGGCCGGTAAATTTCCATGAATGTCAGAGATTAGAGCAATGCGCATGGCCGTCATTGTAAGCGATAAATAGCTGCCGGTAAATGGTGGTTGGGGTACCGTTTACCGGTAATAGATGAGTCTACTGAAAAAAACTAACCGCAGAGGCGCGGAGGGCGCAAAGAATTTAGAGCCTCCCAGAGAAAAATCTCTGCGTTTTTTGCGTCTCCGCAGTGAAATCAACCTTTTTTCAGTAAAGCCATAGATATACTAAAGAAACGGTAAGTTGTCTATGAGTACCGGCTGGTGATATTCGACGCTTATTTATCTGCCTGTTATAATGCCAGTCGGCTGTAAGCCATTATCCAAAAAAGATTATTTTTATACGAGGACAAATCAATGAGTTTGCAAGCATTAGCCCCTTACGTGGCTGTCATCGAAATTATTTTAGCTGTTGTCATGGCTATTTTGGTATTGTTACAAACTAAAGGCTCCGATCTGGGCAGTTTTATGGGCGGCGGCGGTGATATGGGCGGCGGCTTCCGTACCCGGCGTGGTATTGAAGCCACGTTGTATCGGGTCACTATCATCACTTCCATCCTTTTCTTCCTGAATACGATAGTAGGTTTCCTCGCTTGGGGTGAGATTTAGATAACGTATTGCGTAAAAGAACCTTTACGCCATACGCCATACGCAATACGCTGCCATGAGATTTAACCTTCGCTGGCAGATTTTACTGGCGGCGCTGGCCTTTAGTCTGACGGCCGCACTGCTTTCCTTTCAGGTGCGTTCTGCCAGTTTATGCACCACGCGGGTCCCGGCTGCCGGCGGCGTTTTTGTCGAAGGGGTGGTGGGACTGCCCCAAACCCTCAATCCTCTGTTAAGTGATCCCTATCCGGTAGACCGGCAGTTAGTCAGCTTGATTTTTGACGGGCTGACGCAGGTGGATGCTGCCGGGCAGATTGCGCCGGCTTTGGCGGAGAATTGGTCGGTGAGTGAAGACGGCCGTACCCTGCGCTTCGTTTTGCGGGATGACATTGCCTGGCATGACGGCGAGCCGGTGACAGCGGCTGACGTGGCCTTCACTTACGGTCTGATGCAGGACGAGAATTTCCCCGGCCCGGCGGCTCTGAAAAACTTGTGGCAGTCGGTTACCATCAACCAGATTGATGACCAGACCATCGAATTTGTCCTGACAGAACCTTACGCCCCTTTCCTCAGCGAAACGACGCGCGGCATCTTACCGGCTCATCTTCTGGAAGGGGTGACGGCTGCAACTCTGGCCGACCATCCCTTTAACCAATCACCCGTAGGCACTGGCCCCTGGATGGTAAACGCCAACCAGAATTGGCAGCAAAACGGCCGTCTCCAACTCCTGCCCAATCCCCTGTTCTGGCGGGAAGGCACCCAGATTCCCACGCTGGAATTTCAGTTTTACCCGGATGAGGCTACATTGGCAGAGGCTTTTGCCGACGGCCGTGTCCAGGCTATGAACACCGTTTCCCCGGAGATGCTGCCGGATGTGGCGGCCATTCCCGGCGTCCGCCTGTTTACGGCCGAATCGCCCCGCTATACAGAACTGCTCTTCAACCAGGGAGAAAACGGCGCGTCCCTGCTTAAAACGGCCGAGGGGCGGCAGGCTTTGGCTTACGCGCTGGATAGAAACGCGGTAGTAGACCGGGTGTTGAACGGGCAGGGTTTGCCGCTGGAAGGGCCGTATTTGCCTACCAGTTGGGCTTATAATCCGGCGGCGCTGACGCAGTACCAATATGATCCTACGGCGGCGCAGTTGGCTTTGTCGGCGCAGGGGTGGGAAAAGGTAGAAGGTGTGCCGGTGCGCCGCAACGAAGAGGGCGACCCGCTGCAAATCCGGCTGCTGACGCTGGCCGGGGCGCCGCACGAGCCGTTGGCGGAGGAGATTGCCTGGCAGTGGTCGGATATTGGCATTGATACGGTGGTGGAAACGGCCGTAAACGGGGCTGCTTTACGCACTTCACTGGCCGAGGGCGATTTTGACGTGGCGCTGGTAGACATTACTCCGCCGGTTGACCCGGATTTGTATGATTTCTGGAGTCAGGAAGCAATTGTTCGGGGGCAGAATTACGGCCGTTGGAACAACCGGAATGCCAGCGAGGCTTTGGAAAACGGCCGTCAGATTTGGCCGGTGGCGGAGAGACGGCCGTATTACGACACTTTCCTGCGCTTGTTTAACAACGATTTACCCGCCCTGACCCTTTACCAGCACGCTACCACCTATGCCCTCAGCCCCACCGTAGAGCAAGCCGAAATCGGCAAAATCACCCAGCCCCGCGACCGGTACAAAACGTTTGCCCAATGGTTCCTGCTCTACCGCGATGTTTCCGTTGTTTGCCCCGCCGAAGAACCAGCACCCATTTCAGAGTGACAATAACTGGAAATCTTAGCAAATGATTATATTGGGCTGTGCGCCCTGCTTGTATTTTCTGCTATAATGCAAGGTAGAACTTTATGGCAAGAAACGGGTATTAATATTAAAACATTTCCATAGTATGGAGGATTTACACAATGGGTAGTCTAGGTATTCCCGAATTACTAATTATTTTGGCAGTCGTTGTCCTTATTTTTGGCGTGGGCCGCATCAGCAAGATTGGCGGCGAGTTGGGCAAAGGAATTCAAGCCTTCCGCCAGGGCGTCAATGAGGGTAAAGGCGAAGAGTCCGCAGATGACAGCGAACCCGCAGGGAAAAGCGAAGAGGTAGAATCAGAGACAAAAGCGTAACAGGCGCGGCCCTGATTGTTGGATAAGGCGGTATGGATAATTTCTTTGGCATTGGCCTGCCGGAACTCATTTTAATTCTGGTGATTGCCGGCGTGGTGATGGGGCCGGAACGTATTGTGCTGATCGCCCGCTGGCTGGGCAAAACGACGGCGCAGTTGCAGTCTGTGTCCCGCGCTTTTGTACGCCAGCTTCATGCGGAACTGGACGGTACGGATGATGGCGATGCCTTCAAGGACGTTATGGCTGAGTTGCAGGGCTTGCGGTCTGAACTGGAAAGCCTGAAAGGGGAATTTACGTCCATTGCCACCGGAACAGTGAAGGATAGTAAGGATGTCATTCAGGAGATAGAAACCTCTATCAAACCGCCCTCACTGATGCCGCCGGAAACGACAACAACCACAACGGCCGCTTCCCCAGCGCAAAACGGTGATAAAAATAATGCCTCTGCCAATGGCGCCGACGAGAGTGATGACAAAACAGCCGCCGCTTCCCCTCCGTTACCCCACATACTCGAAATCCCCGATGACCCTGAATAATGGCTGAAGCAGACGAAACCGCTACCCACATCCCGGACGAACCGGAACCGGAAAAAGAAGTAGCTCAGATGTCCTTGCTGGATCATCTGAATGAACTGCGCATCCGGGGTACGTGGGCGTTAGGCGCTTTGTTTGTCGGTACTTTGATTGGTTTTGCCTTTTCCGAACCGCTGCTGGAGTACCTGATGCAGCCTTATTTAGCCAGCGTACCGCAAGCAGCGGCTGGGCTGCAAACCCTGCGCCCCACTGAAGGAATCGAGACATTTTTTAAGGTGTCTTTGTTGTTTGGCACTGTTTTGGCCATGCCTGTGGTGGTGTACCAGTTTTGGCTGTTTATTTCGCCCGGCCTGACCTCGAAGGAAAAGCGGTACGTTTATATTTTTGTCCCCAGTGTCCTGGCCCTTTTTCTGTTAGGTATTTCATTCGCCTGGTTTGTTCTGGTACCGGCGGCCATTAACTTTTTGGCAAATTTTATGCAGGACGTTTTCCGTACCGAATGGACGGGGCAGGATTATATTAGTTTTGTGGTGCGCATGGTTTTTTGGCTGGGCATCAGTTTTGAAATGCCGATTGTGATGTATTTTATGGCGCGGTTGGGTATTATTACGGCCGTTGTCCTGAAAGACAATTGGCGCTACGCCATCGTGGGTATTGCCATTTTAGCTGCCGTTATCACCCCCTCCATTGACCCGGTGACCATGTTGTTAACGATGGCTCCCCTCCTCGTTTTGTACGTGATGAGTATTCTGTTGGCCCGTGTGGGTCAACGCCAGTTTGAACGCTCTATGGCCCTGGATTCAGACCTCGATCCGGCAGAGTAAGCCTGTATTCACCCCATTTCTCTGACCAATTCTGATATTTTTCTCACCAGCAATTGCCACCCAGCATCATACCTTGTGTCTGTTTCTTGCCTGGTTAGGTAAGGCAGCTACTTTACCATTTGGGGATTTGGTATATGATGAAAAGCAAGAGTTGGGTGGAGTCAAGGAGTAGTAATGGGTATTACAGGGTTGCATCACATCACATTGGTTTCGGCCAATGCCCAGCGGACTGTGGATTTTTATACGCAGGTTTTGGGTTTGCGGCTGGTGAAACAGACAATTAATTTTGACGATCCGGGGGCGTACCATTTGTATTTTGGGGATAAAACGGGGCAGCCGGGCACGGCCGTAACCTACTTTGAATGGTCTCGCGCACCGCAAGGTTACCCCGGTATCGGCGGAACCCATCATTATGCTCTCAACGTGGCCGACTATGACGGCTTGCTCAAATGGAAGCGTCGTCTGACCGATTTGGGTCTCAAAGTGGA
>JAJRTP010000093.1 GCA_024278255.1 Chloroflexota bacterium
AAACAGATCAGGCGTTACAGCAAAGTGTGGATGAATTGTCCATGCTGCAACAACTGGACCGGGATTTGAATGCCACGCTGGACCTCAATCATATTCTCAATATCACTTTAGACCGCATGTTGGCGATGTGTGGCGGTGTTTCCGGGGTGATTGTCTTGCTGGATGAGGAAGACAGCCCCAACCAATACGTTTCCAGGGGGTATGACAGATCGTTTCAGGCGGAACCGGATATGTTTAACGCCGGGCTGATTGGCCGGGTTGTCGCCAGCAAAGAACCACACGTCACGGGCAATGTACATGAAGAGCCGGATTATGTGGTGATCAATTTCCGCACGCAGTCGCAAATCACCCTGCCGTTTATCAATAAGCAGGAATTGATTGGGGTGATTGCTATTGAGAGTGACCAACTAGATGCTTTTTCACCGGAATTGACGGCTACGGCCGTGCGTATCACCAATCATGCCGCCATTGCCATCGCCAACGCCATCCTTTACCAAAAAGTGAACGAGGCTAACCTGGCTAAATCCGAGTTTGTCTCCATGGTGTCGCACGAACTGAAAACCCCCATGACTTCCATGCGCGGCTACACAGACTTGATGCTGTCCGGCATGACGGGGGAATTGACGGAGCAGCAGCGCAAATTCCTGGAGACGATTGCGGCCAATATCCGGCGCATGGGGCGGCAGATTTCGGATTTGACGGATATTTCCCGTATTGAGACGGGGCGGCTGCATATGGTGATTGAGCCAACGGCCGTCGTCCAGGTCGTCAACGAAACATTGCAAACCGTCCAGCCGCTCTGCCAGGAGAAAAATATCCGCCTGAATCTGGAACTGCCGGAAGATTTGCCGCCGGTACTGGCTGATAAGAACCGCCTGGTGCAGGTATTGACCAATTTGTTGAGCAACGCCTGCAAATATTCACCGCCGGATACGGAAACGCGGCTGGCCTTCGAGGAAAAATTGCTGCCGGATGAAAATGGTGTGGACAAACCGATGGTCTTATGTACAGTGGCCGACCAAGGGTACGGCATCTCAGAAGAAGACCAGAAAAAACTGTTTGCCAAATTCTTCCGTTCGGAGGATGCCAATATCCGCCAATCTCAGGGAACGGGACTGGGGCTTTCTATCACCAAAGGTATCATTGAACTGCAAGGAGGCGCCATTTGGGTGGAAAGCAAACTGGGCCAGGGGACGACGTTCTACTTTACCATTCCGGCGGCACACCCTGTGTAGGGCGATTTGGCAAATTGCCTTACGGTTAGCTTAAAATTTTTACGGCCGTAGGCAAATCGTCAGGCAAGATTATTGACATCACCACCAGATTGGGTATACTCAAAACATGATTGTGAAACCTGCAAAAGAAGCAGTCAAGAATAATGGTTAACCGCGCACGCCTTCGGGTGTGCGTTTTTATTTTATCGTCTGGTTAGTTTGTATTACCCTAATTGCAGAGAGGAGCAAAAAATTATGGACTACGGGATGATCGGAAAGATTGAAAAGGCAAAATTCTACGCCCAGGAACCGGAACGCATTCACTTCGACACGTTCACTGTACGAATCGAAGGGGACAGCGGCCAGGAACATCAGGTTGCCTATGACAATGGTCAATGGGATTGTGATTGCAGTTTCTTCCAAACCCGAGGTTATTGCACCCACACCATGACCATGGAGCGGGTCTTGGGTCAGATGATTGCCTTACCGGCCGTAGTGTAATCAGCAGACCAACAAAATAAAAAGCCTGACCTTCCGGTCAGGCTTTTTTTGTTATAATTCAGCGTATTTTGCAGATAATCGTGACGCAACGGGTACACGGATAGGAAAGATTTAAGGGATTTACGTGGATTTTTTGCATTTATCTGTGAAAATCCCTTAAATCCGTTAAATCCGTGTATCTATCAAGGATGGAGAATGAACGAACTTGTTAAGAAAATCAGTGACTATGCAGGTGTACGAGAGGAAAAGTTTTATAAGACGACGTTGTTTCGAGCGGAGACGCTGCTGTTGGGGCTGAATTGCCTGGAACCGGGACAAGTGCAAAAGCCACACACGCATGATGATCAGGATAAATTTTATTACGTGGTAGAGGGATCAGGCCGGTTTTGGCTGGGAGAGGAGCAGGTCACGGCCGTAACCGGAGAAGTCGTCTGGGCGCCGGCCGGGCTGCTGCATGGGGTAGAGAATGAGGCGGACGGCCGTCTCACCCTGCTGGTAGGCATTGCTCCCGCGCCATGAGTGGCAAAATTATCACCATCGGCGGTGTGGAGTTTGACCTGCAAATCATCATCGTCATCATCATTGGCACCGTCATCCCCATGCTGGATTGGTACGGCCACAACCTGACCGGCACCAAAGCGTATGACCGCATCATCTGGTACTTCATCATTCCCATGCTCACCATTGTCTTGCTCTTCCGGGAGCCGGTGGCGGATTTTGGGTTTCAGATTGGTAACTGGCGGGTGGGATTGATTTGGACGGCCGTTGTCTGCGCCGCCATGGCTGTTATCCTCTACTTTGTGGCCCGTACCCCGGCGATGCAAGCCTATTACCAGGCACGCGCCCCGGAAAGCGTCCTTCGCCTCATCTATATCACCGGTGTAGACCTGTTCGGCTGGGAATTTTTGTGGCGCGGCTTTATGCTCTTTGCCTTTGCCCGCGCTTTTGGTCCCGGCGCGGCCATTTTGCTGCAAGCCGTCCCCTTTGCCCTGCTCCACCTGGGCAAGCCGGAGATGGAAACTCTGACCACGCTCTTTGGTGGCATCGGCTTTGGCTTTATTGCCTGGCAGTCCCAATCATTCTTTTACCCATTTCTGATTCATTGGTTTGTTGCCTCTTTTACCATGCTGATTGCCAGCGGCAAAATCTTTTAGCGAGTCCGATCTTTTATGGAAAAATTAACCCTCGATTTAACCAGATTTGCCAATGGCGGCTGGGCTGTAGGCCGAGCCAGCCGAAAGCGCACCGTCTTTGTACCCTACGCCATTCCCGGCGAAAAAGTGCGGGTAGGGATTGTGGCAGAGAAGAAAAAATACCTGTACACGCGGCTGCTGCAAGTGCTAAAAGCGTCGCCGGATCGGGTAGAGCCGCGCTGCCCTTATTTTGGCGTTTGCGGCGGCTGCCACTTCCAGCACATGCGCTATGAACGGCAGTTGCAGGCCAAGCGGGAAGTGACGCTGGACCAATTAGCGCGTATCGGCAATATGAAAAATGCGCCGGTAGAGCCTACCCTGCCGAATCCCACACCCTGGGCTTACCGCTGGGAAATCGCCCTCAGCCCCACAAAAGAAGGCGGCCTGGGCTTCTGGTCACCCGTGGAAAAGCGGGTGATCCCCATTGAAAGCTGCGCCATAGCCCGCCCGGAACTGCTGGAACTGCTGCAAGATGTGGACCTGGATTTGCCCGGCTTGCGCAAGTTGACGCTGCGGGTGGGGGACGACGAAGCGCTGCTGGCGGCGGTGGAGGTGGACGGTGTAGAGCCGCCCAGCCTGGAAGCAGATTTTCCCGTTTCCGTCACCATCGTCCTACCAGACAGAACGGCCGCTTCCCTCGTCGGCGATAATTTTACAGTACAGGCGGTGAAAGGGCGGGATTTCCGCATCTCGCCGGGCTGCGTCTTTGCTCCCAGCCCGGCGGGAATGGAATTGGTAGTGGATACGGTATTGCGTTACGCGGCGCTGACGGGGCAGGAAACGGCCGTTGACGCTTACAGTGGTGTGGGCACGTTAACCGCTTTTCTGGCAGAGCAGACGGCTGAGGTGATTGCCATTGAACAAAACCCGGATGCGGTGGCGGACACGGCCGTTAACCTGGCCGACTGCCACAACGTTTCCCTTTACGAAGGCACGGTGGAAGAAATCCTGCCCGCGCTTGACATAACTTGCGACGTGTTGGTAGCCAATCCGCCGAAAACCGGCCTTTCGCGAGAAGCGACAAAGCAAATTTTGGGGTTACGGCCGTCCCGCATCATTTACGTTAGCTCCGACGTGGCCACGATGGCCAGAGACGGCCGTAACCTCAACCGCGCCGGATACAAACTGACCGAAATCCAGCCCGTTGACTTGCGCCCGCAAACCTATCACGCAGATTTGGTCGGTTTGTGGGAGAGAGATTGAGGTTGAAGACTTGTCCTAAGCAAGGCCGAAGGATTGGAGATTAGATAATTACCTGGTCTCCAATCTCAGTAGATCCAAGATTCAAAGTTCTCAGCCGCGGATTGCGCGGATTAGCGTGGATTTTCACAAATCCAATCCCTCAAATCCGTGCAATCCGCGGCAAAAAATGAGCTTTTGGATCTACTGAATCTCCTGGTTGACTGACAAATCTCAGATTTTACCGCGGAGAGCGCGGAGGACGCGGAGTTTTCTCTCCTGTACAAACCTCCGCGATCTCTGCGTTCTTGTATATTGAAAGAGTACATTAACAACAACGAATAGCGAAAAATACCAACTTGTGGCAAGCTATCTTCTGGAGGTCCGGAGCGGCGACTGAATGCGAGTGAGGCGCATAGCGGCCTCGGCGCGGA
>JAJRTP010000094.1 GCA_024278255.1 Chloroflexota bacterium
CCAGGGGAGCGTTTCCGGCAGTGGTCATCCACACGGCCGTATCCGCGTAAGCCCGCACCGATCTGCTTTCAGGAAAGGGCAGGAAGATGAGCGGCGGGGTGAGGGTTTGCACGTCCAGCGGCGGGGGGACGGCCGTTAACCGGGCCGGCGCGGGCAGCAGTTCCAGCAAAACCAGCGCTGTCAAGCCTATCGTCATCCAGCGCCAGCGACGGCCGTACCGCCACAACGCATCCAGAAACAGCGCCGCCAATAAGGCCAGGTAAATCTGAACAAAATAACCCCAGCGGAAAGGGCTGCGCAGGTTGTCAAAGCCCGGCGCAAAATCGCGCAGCCAGGCATATGGCTGCCAACCCCCGACTTTCAGATTGAAACCGAAGGAGAGCAGGAAGGCGACGGCCGTGCCGGCCAGCAGGTACAACGTCCAGCGCCGCCGTTCCCGCCGCCGCAAACCGCTGTAGATGCCTGCCAGAGCTAGAGCCAGCAGCCCCGCGCCGGGAAAGAGCGTTTGATTGCCCTCGAATTGCCAGGGCAGCCAATGATGAAAACGCAGGGTGGAGGAGAGACGGCCGTATTCGCTTAACTCGGCGGAATTATTGGCGATTGTGCGGACGCTGCGGCTGAATCCCATGGCCTGCACCGCCTGGGTTTGCGGCCAGGCCAGGGGGATAATGAGCAGGGCTGCCAGAAGGACGCCGGGCCATACGGCCGTCCAGAAACGCCGCTCACGCCAAAACGGGGGTAGAAAGGGGACGGCCGTGGCCAGCAGTACCACCAGAAAAAGGGCGTAATACTCGCTCGTCAGAAAGGTGACGGCTACGCCTAACCCCACCTGAACAGCCCAACGGGTGCGCGGCCGTTCCGCCAGTTGCCACAGGCCGTCTACGGCCCACAACATGCCAAACACCGGCTGGAGCTGCAGCACACCCCGCTCGTGGGCCAAAAAGGGCAGCATTTGCACCAGCAGGCCACCCAACAAGGCCGGGCCAACGGCCAACCCGCGATGGCGCAGCAGCCCGAAAGCAGCCCAGCCGTTCAGGGTGAGGAAGAGGAGCAAGACCAGGTTGTAAGCTGTCGCCGCGCCAAACGGCCAGAAAACGGCCGCCAGCAGCCCGGTCAGCGGTTGGGGATCGGAAAAGGCGAAGGCGCCGGAAGCGGGGTAGAAGATGGGCGCGTCCCAGTAGCCCTGGTAGCCGTGCAGCAGACGGTTGACGTTCCAGCTTAATGTCCACAGGTTGAACAGGGGCACGGTCGGGGCCGTTTCGCTGCCCAGAGGGATGGCGTCGCTGAGGTGGCGGATGGTGGGCCAGGTAACGGCCGTGGCTGCCGCTGCATATATTCCACCCACCCAGATATTTTTGAGGCGCATAAACTACAATCATAGCGTTAGTTACGGCCGTCGTCATCACCAACCTGCGGGAAACAAAAAAAGGGACGCTGTCACAGCGTCCCTTTGTAGGACGATTTTGCAAATCGTCCCTTAAACGATAATCATCCTTTAGGCGATTTACAAAATCGCCCTACGTGACATTAACGGTTGCCTTCAATTTCCAAGTCCACATCTACAAAGGTGACGTGATAGAAGAAGGGCAATGGCGGCGGAACGTTACCGGTATTCCCAGGAACCACCGGCGGGGCGTCGAAGACCAGGTGGAACTCGATTTGATCATCGTAGGTAACACCCTGCTCTTTAAGCATCGGGTTGTAAATGGTGCCGTCTTCATTAGCAAGGACTTGACCATCTTCATTGCGCAGACCCACGGTAAGCATGGTGTGGCCGGCCCATAAGGGAGCGGGGCCGCCATACTTGTTCAAAAAGGGTTGGCCATTGAGCCTTACTTCCGCTGGTCCCCAGGTTGCCAACAGGTTGAAATCGGTTGGCAGTACTGGAGCGCCGGCGGTGGTGTTGCCGTGCAGGTATACGTTGGTGACTACCGGGTCATCCACAACAAGTGTTGTGTCTTCAGCGCCAGGGCCAACGACCAGTCCGGTTGGATGTGGCGGGGCGGTGAAGACGGTTTGCTTGTATTCCCAGCGATTGCCTTCCGGGTCGCGCCAACTGGCTGTGATTTTGCCGGTGTTGGCTACGGGATCGATTTTTACGCGAACCCGGCCTTTGACGGCTTGAATGCCATCGCCATTCCAGATAAATGAGTCTACCGGGGCGGCCGGAATGCCATCTATGTCATCCGTTACCGGGCCAGTCACTTTGCGGATCAAACGGCCGTTAGTGGCTTTAATCTCATATTGCAAACTGTTACTTTTGTGGGCTACGGCCGTACTCGTCTGAAACAAGGCCAGTCCCAGACCTAACACGGCAAACAAGGCGAATAATAAAGGATATTGATACTTTTTCATGCTTTTCACTCCTTAACATAATGGAGACACGCTCACAATGAGCGAACCGCCAAAGACACGATGGATAAAGTGGGTGCGGTGTAAGCTCTGGTGACGATAAGGTTTAGCGCTACTTGGGTTAACCGGATTCATCATATCCCCTTGTTCCCGTTTGTTTTGTGACGGCTGTTACATAACACCCCCCGCAAAATAGCCTGTTTCTCTATAGGCCAAATGGCTTAAATTTACCAGGTCTGGGTGTGGGCGCTGTTCCGTTGTTTGGCGTATTGCCCGTCTCCTCTCTTTGCTCCACAATAAGTGCCCGTTCGCAAATAAGTTGGCGGAATTGGCGAACGGGCTTTGAGTAAGCGGCCTTTTGCTTAAATAATCTATTGTTGGCCGCTTACTGAGGGTGTGGCGATGAATACTGATCTCTTTGTTTTTTGCCGGGAAAATTTGCAGCGGGCTGCCTGGTTGGCGCTTTTGGCGCAACAACCGGGAATCATACTGGTTATGGCCGTTGCGGCCGTTTCCGATCTGCCTGATGCCGTTGTCCCTGATCAGGCCACAACCATTTTTATAGATGCGCCCGACGTTGACGCTGATTTTGTGGCTCGATTGACTACGGCCGTACCCAATTCCGGCCTTTTATTTTTGGTAAACGAATATCAACTAGATGAAATCGTCTGGTTTCTTCAGGCAGGGGCCACCGGATTTATTGCCCGCGATGCTGCTGTTCCCGATTTGGCACGAGCGATTATTGCGGTAGGGCGGGGTGAAATTGTCGTGCCGCCGGCGCTGGCTTCCCAGGTGATGCTGGCTTTGGCGCGGGGCAATGTGCGCCAGGAACGGCCGTCAGACAGTCTCACTAATCGGGAAAAAGAAGTTCTCTCTCTGTTGGCGCAAGGTTTGACTAACAAAGACATTGCCCAAAGGCTGATCTTGAGCGTGCGCACAATCGAAGCGCATCTGCGCAACATCTATGGCAAACTGCATGTCGCTTCCCGTACCGAAGCAGCCTTGTGGGCTGTTAACAACGGCTTTGGGGAGAAATAGGTGATTTCACTTAGAGGATGTTCCGCGCTTTTACTGTAGGCTGTGGGTGGCAACGGCCGTATCCTGTATACACTCAAATCAAATAATCAAGGAGTGTAAAAATGACATCAATGACCGAATCTGTACCAGCAAAATCAACCGTTCGAATCGGGCAGCAACGTTTCGACTGGATTACCATCATTCTCAGTTTATGGATGATTGGCGGTTTGCATCTCGACGCCTGGGCGCACCACACAGTAGAAGTGGAATCCTTTTTTACGCCCTGGCATGGGGTACTTTACAGTGGGTTCACGGCCGTAGCTGCGGCCATTGTGGGGATGAGCCTTTACAATTACCGGCAGACGCGCCACTGGCAAACGGCCGTGCCCGCAGGCTACCATCTTTCTCTTCTCGGCATAGGCCTATTTCTGGCCGGAGGCATAGGCGATATGCTTTGGCACATCCTTTTTGGCATTGAAGAGAATGTAGAAGCGTTACTCAGCCCCACCCATCTGCTTTTGGCCGCCGGCGCCAGCCTGATTGTTACCGGGCCATTACGTTCGGCCTGGCAGCGCACCGGCCAGTCGCCCAAACTGAGCGCGCTATTGCCCGCATTGCTGTCGTTGGCCTTGTTATGGTCAGTGTTCTCGTTTTTTACGGCATATGCCAACGCATTTAGCGAAGCCGCCTTAATGCAAGGCAGCCAGCCGCTTGACGAGGAACTCATGTTTCTGGTGCAGGGATTGGGTATTGCTGCCATTTTATTGCAAGTGGGTGTTATGATGGGCATCTTACTGGCTGCCATTCGGCGGTGGGTACTGCCGCCGGGCAGTTTTGTTTTGTTGTTTACGCTTTCTCTTTCCCTGACGGTGGCCGTACACGTGGATTTGCGGCTGGTTGCCACGGCCGTTGCCGGAGGAATTGCCGCAGAATTGTTATACCGCTGGCTGAAACCGTCCGCAGCCGGGATACGGCCGTTTCGCCTTTTTGCCGCAGCCGTTCCCGCCGTTCTGTACCTGTTTTACTTTGCTACATTGGCCCTCACCGGCGGTATTTGGTGGACAATTCACTTATGGGCCGGCGCTATTGTCCTGGCCGGCGTTACTGGCTGGTTAATCAGCTATGCGTTCATTCCGCCTCCGGTCAAGATGGAGACGGCCGTCTGATCAGTGAGATTGGTTCAATCCCCAGGATTGAACCAATCTGAAATGCGAACGGGCACTAAACAACAACATGAGCGAACCGGAACACACCACAATTGCCGTTTTAGGTACTCTGGCCGAATTTCATCGGGAACCGATTCCCTATGATTTGGCGGCGCTGGTCAATCTGGTCACTGAGATCAACCCCGATCTGCTTTGTATAGATATGACGGTTGAACAGTGGCAGCGGCAGGAATTCAGCGATTTGCCGCCGGAAATTGGGGAGGCGCTTGTGCCTTTGGCTTACCAGACAGACATTGTAGTTGCGCCGGTTGCCGGGGATGAACTGCCGCCGCGGCCGCAGACAACAGGCTGGCGCGAGACGCTCATTCAATTTTTACGCCGGCGGTTGGCTGCCTGGCAGCGGAATGCGGAACCTGACGCGATCAACCAGGGATGGCAGCATCTTTTGGGTGACGCGGCCTACAGCATAACCCATTGGTTGGCTGGCAGTGATGTCCGGCAGGCACACCGCCGCCATACGGAAGAACTGACGCAGGCAATTGTGGCTGTGGCCCGCCGCAACCCCGGTTCGCGTATTCTGGTTGTTGTTAATGTGCAATATTGCCATCACATCCGGGGACGGCTGCGCAAATATGCGGATTTAACCGTTACAACGTACAATGAATTGTAATTTATACGCCAAATAGCGTGTTTTGCCTGTGTCAAATAGCCCTGCCTGTAGATGGCGAGATACCTTACACTAAATTCATTCTTTACCTGGAGGAATTACACTTGCGTACTTTATTAACTTTGCTAGGGATATTATTGGGCTTGATGGTGTTAGCTGCCTGCCAGTCCTCAACGGCAAACCCGCCGCCGGGTTCATTCAATTCAGCGCCGGCCAGACCTACGGTTCCACCCTTGCCTGAACTAGATCCGGCGCAGGTTATCTTGGGCGAGACAGTGTATGCGCAAAATTGCGCCAAGTGCCACGGGGAGAACCTGGAAGGAGAAGCTGATTGGAAAATACAGAATGAAGACGGCTCGTTTCGCGCGCCGCCGCACACGGCCGAGGGTCATACCTGGCACCACTCAGACCAGCAGCTTTTGGAAGCGATTGAATTGGGCGGCGCACGTTTTGAGGAGGTGAATGTGGGCGGTACCAGCAATATGCCTGCTTTTGCCGAGACATTGACCGACGAAGAAATAACGGCCGTACTCGCCTACATCAAAAGCCAATGGCCGGAAGATATCCGGGCTTCACAGTGGCAGGTAACTGTGCAAACCGCTAATCAATAGATTTAAGGAGAAAATCATATGACAACACATACCCACACGGGCCATCAATCCGGATCGCATGAGCATACAACCGACGGCCCTTGCACATGCTGCCGCATTTGCGAACTGCAAAGCCAGCATGAGATGCACGCTGCCCATGAAGAACACAAAGAACATACGGCCGCAGCCGGCGCAGCCCATGAAGGACATGCGGCCGGCGGCGAACACGCCGGGCATGGAGAAGGCGCCGAACACAAAGGACATGCCAACCATACCAACCATGAGATCATGTTCCGCAACCGCTTCTGGATTTCTCTGGCCCTCAGCATTCCCGTTTTAATTTACAGCCAGGCCATCCAAAGCTGGTTTAACTATACCGCCCCGGTTTTTCCCGGCAGCCAACTCATCGTGCCCGTTCTTTCGACCTTTATCTTCTTTTATGGCGGCCTGCCTTTCTTGCGCATGTCTACCTGGGAATTGCAGGCGCGCAAACCGGCGATGATGACGCTTATCTCGCTGGCTATCACTGTGGCTTACGTGTACAGCATGGCGACTCTTTTCTGGGAGATTGGCGAAGATTTCTTCTGGGAATTGGTGACGCTGATTGATATTATGCTGTTGGGTCACTGGCTGGAGATGCGCAGTATCCGGCAGGCTTCCGGCGCGCTGGACGCTTTGGCTAAACTGATGCCGGACACGGCCGAATTTATCCAACCGGACGGGAAAACGGTAGAAAAGCCGGCGAGTGAATTGCAATTAAACGACATGGTCTTGGTGCGGCCCGGCTCTGCTATCCCTGCTGACGGGGTGGTGGCAGACGGCCGTTCCGACGTGAACGAAGCGATGATCACCGGCGAGTCCCGGCCTGTCACCAAAGCTGAGGGCGACAAGGTAATTGCCGGGACGGTGAACGCGGGGAACAGCAGTTTGCGGGTGCGGGTTACGGCCGTAGGCGACGACACAGCTCTCTCCGGTATTATGCGCCTGGTAGCCGAAGCCCAGGCCAGCAAATCGGAAACCCAGCTTTTGGCTGACAGAGCTGCCTCCTTTTTGTTTTATGCGGCCGTCATTGCCTCCCTGTCAGCCGGGGTTTTCTGGTCATTTTACTTTGGCGGCGTCACCGTGCAGGTGATTTCCATTGTCGTTACCATCCTGATTATTGCCTGTCCCCATGCTCTGGGGTTGGCTGTACCCCTGGTCGTAGCCAATACCACTGCACTGGGCGCTAAAAATGGCATTCTCATACGTGACCGGCAGGCAATGGAAACGGCCAAAGATTTGAACATCATCACTTTTGACAAGACAGGCACCCTGACCAAGGGCGAGGTCGGCGTTGTCGGCGTTGCTGCGGTGGAGGGGATGGACGCTGATGAAGCGCTGGCCATCACGGCCGCCGTCGAAGGGGATTCCGAACATCCCATTGCCCGGGCCATTCGTCACTCGGCCGAAGAAAAGCAGCTCGATCTGCCCACCATCACTGATTTTGAGATTCTCAAAGGTCGGGGCGTTCAGGCCGCCTATGAAGGGACGACGGTGTACGTGGGCGGGCCGCGCATGTTGGAATTTCTGGAGGCGGAACTGCCGCCCAACCTGGCTCAATTTGCCCAGGAATCGGGTGAAAAGGGGCAAAGCGTCATTTACCTGATTCGGGAGCATGGTGTGGTGGCCGCTTTTGCCCTGGCAGACGTGATTCGGGAAGAAAGCCATAAGGCCGTGCGCGCCTTGCACGATATGAACGTCGAGGTAGCTATGCTGACCGGTGACAGCAAGGACGTAGCCAAAGCAGTCGCCGAGGAACTGGGTATTGACCAATACTTTGCCGAGGTTTTGCCGGCCGATAAAGACAAAAAGGTCATGGAACTGCAAGCGCAGGGCAAACGTGTAGGCATGGTCGGCGACGGCGTGAATGATGCGCCGGCCCTCACCCGCGCGGACATCGGCATTGCCATTGGCAGCGGCACTGACGTGGCTGTGGAATCGGCGGGGTTGATTTTGGTGCAGAGTAATCCGCTGGATGTCGTGAAAATCCTGAAGTTGAGTATTGCCAGTTACCGTAAGCAAATGCAAAATATCTGGTGGGGCGCCGGGTACAATATCGTGATGATCCCTCTGGCCGCCGGTATTTTGTACATCCCGTTTGGGTTCTTCGTACCTCCGGCTTTGGGCGCCGTTTTCATGTCACTCAGCACGATCATCGTGGCCATTAATGCCCAAACCTTGCGCGGGACTAATCTGTCAGTGAAATAGAAAGATAAGGGGTTGAGGAGTCAGGGTCAGGGAATGAGGTGGCGATGCCCCTCATTCCCTGACTCTCGGCAACCCCGCCAAATGGCCTGTTTTTTTCGAGCAGAATAGCCCTGTTATCGGCAAACAGCTTTTGTTAACCTCATTTCGACTGGTTTTCACCTTCCCGGAAACTTTAAGTTTCCGGGAAGGTTTGTGGGTAAGCTGCCTTACC
>JAJRTP010000095.1 GCA_024278255.1 Chloroflexota bacterium
GTGACCGAAACATTAAAATGGTTACCGAAAAAGCCAGAGCCAATTTTAATGGCTCGCATTTTTGAACGGGTTTCACGGTTAGGGAGGATTCATTGTCCTCTTCCTGACCCTAATCCTTCGTAATTTGGCGAAGGTATTGATTAAAACCAGTTCAATTTCCCAACAATCACGGCGTAAGGCAAAGTGGACAGAAGCAGGATGTGTTTCCCAACGTTTTTCCCGGTTGGTTTTATATTCACCGGTTAATACACGATCTGTCAGATAAGACTTGACAACGATTTTGCTGTAAGCTAATTTGAAAATATCGGCTAATTGACCCGTCAGAAGTCGCTGTCGCAAACCAACAATACGATGCGGTAAAACATCCCAAATGAAATTGATATTTTCCGATCTATGGATAGGGCCATCCAGTAAACGCTGTTTATAATCCAGGGGCAGCTCGTAAGCCAGCAATCTTTGTTGGGCAAACGCCCGTAGCAATTGCACTTTTTTGTCATCCTGTAATGCGACTGCAACTTCCGCCAGGAATGAACTGTAAATTTGCCGGCACTCTGAATAAGAAGCGTGCCGTAGATCGGGATAAGCTAATTCACTTCCCCATCTCACGGCATATTTCGTGCTTTCGATTTTAGGTGTTTTGACCGGCTCTATGAAAAAGGCGAAACGGAGTAATCCCTGGATAACCTTTTTCCCGGCAGATTCTCCCAAAACGCTTTCCAATGCCTGGTAAATAACCACATTTTGGCTACCATCTTGCTCCCGAACATCCCGGTAAACCTGAGCCATACTGAAACGGGGCAGAGAAACGGCCGTTTCAAAAATCTCTTTCATGCTCCCCGCTCCCTAGCCACAGCGTAATAATGAGTGAAAAATTCACCCGGAGTCAAACCAAGTGCTTCAGTTAGCTTGATGATATTTTCCAGAGAAATATTTCGCTTGCCACGCTCCACATCGGCAACGTATGTGCGGTGTAACCCGGCCTTTTCCGCCAGTTTCTCTTGAGACCACCCCAACTCATGCCGACGTTGACGAATCCCGCGACCGTAAAATTTCTTAATATCACCCATAGTAAAAAGGCGATCTTAACCGGAATGTAGCCAAAGAGTCTATAGACGATAAGTGACAATGGGGGAATGGTATAAACTCGACTGTCGTGAATTTAGTAGCTGTCAAAACCATTTGAATACTGTTTTACCTGCATGGGCAAAGTTCGCCTCGTGATCAGCTTTGACAACCCCAAATATCATTGACCTTACCGCCAGCAGAATAAACTGGCAACTCAGACCGGTAAATTTATGATGCACCGCGTCACGACATCAGGTATAATTTGCCCACACATTATTTTGCAGGTCAATCAGCCTATGTTAGACTTTCAAAACGCAAAACAAACCCTGCAACTTGCCACCTGCAACTTGCAGCCGGCAACACCAAAACAGGAGAAGATTCATGCTCACCCCCATTGAAAAAATCTTGTTTTCCTTACTCGTCGTCATCAGTTTGGTAGCCGCCCTCAACACCTGGGGACAAATGGCGCACATCATCGAGCGCGGCCAGGGCAAATTGTATACAGACCACCTTTTGCGGCGGCTCTGGGAAGGGTTTTTAGCCCTCTTCACCCAGGGCAGTATCCTGCGCCGCCGCAAACTGACCTCCATCTTCCACTTCGGCGTCGCCTGGGGTTTCATCTTCTATGGCCTGGTCAACGCCATCGAAGTGGCCGAGGCCATGATTTCCGGTTTTGAGTTTCTACCCGACAGCATTCTGGGCGATCTGTACCGGCTGGCAGCCGATCTTTTCAGCGTCGCCGTCCTCGCAGGCATTTTCTACTTCCTCATCCGTCGTTTTGCCTTCAAAGACAAAGCGTTAACTTTCCGCGACAACATTAAACTGGATGAGAAAGCTAAAGATGGCATCGCCACCGACTCCCTAATCGTCATCGTTTTCATCGGCCTGCACATCGGCTTCCGCGTCATTGCTACATCTGCACTGGTTGCCGGGGCTGGCGGCGACCCGTGGCAGCCTTTCGCTAACTGGATTGCCCAAATCTTCCTCTCCGGCGCTTCGCCTGACCTGCTAAACGCCCTCTGGCACGCGGGCTGGTGGATTGCCATCGGTCTGGTCGTCCTGTTCATCCCTTACTTCCCCTACACCAAACACCTGCACCTGATTACCGGCCCGCTGAATTACATGACCAGTCCGGAGCGCACTTATATCGGCCAGCTTGAAACACTGGATTTTGAAGACGAGTCCATCGAACAATTCGGGGCCAACAACATTTTCGATCTGGACAAGACGCGGTTGATGGACACCTTCGCCTGCATCATGTGCAATCGCTGTCAGGATGCCTGCCCGGCCTATTTTACGGGGAAGGAACTCTCGCCGGCCGCGTTGGAAGTAAACAAACGGTATTATGTCAAGGAAATGATGGTCGGGCAGATTGACAAAGACGCGCCGCCCATTCCCCTGATGGAATTTGCCATCAGCGAAAGCGCCGTCTGGGCCTGCACTGCCTGCGGGGCCTGCATCGAAGCCTGCCCGGTGGACAATACGCCCATGCTGGACATCATGGACATCCGCCGGGATCGGGTGTTGATGGAAAGTGACTTCCCGCAGGAGTTGAAAGGCGCGTTTGTAGGGATGGAGCGCATGGGCAACCCGTGGCAATCTACCGACAGCCGCATGGCCTGGGCGGAACCGCTGGAGTTCAAAGTGCCTACCGTCGAGGAAAACCCGGATTTTGAATATCTGCTCTGGGTGGGCTGCGCCGGGGCTTTTAACCCGGATTCACAGGAAGTGACCCGCGCTCTGGCGACTATTTTGCATGAATCGGGCATCAATTTTGCCGTCCTGGGCGAAGCGGAAACCTGCACGGGCGATTCGGCCCGCCGCGCCGGCAATGAGTATTTGTATTACGAAATGGCTCTGGGCAATATCGAGACGCTGAACGCGGCCGGGGTAGATAAAAAGCGCATCGTCACAAGCTGCCCCCACTGCTTCACCACCATTGGCAAGGAATATGGCGAATTGGGCGGCCATTATGATATTTTCCACCATACACAGCTCATCGCCGATCTGGTGGGCAAGGGTAAGTTGCAGCTTAACAGCAAAATCCTGGAAAAAACCACTTTCCACGATCCCTGCTATTTGGGGCGGATGAATGGTGTGATTGAAGCCCCGCGGCAGGCATTAACCCAAACGGGGGCAGCGCTGGTGGAGATGCCCCGGCACGGCAAAAAGTCATTCTGCTGCGGCGCGGGCGGGGCGCAGTACTGGAAGGAAGAGGAAGATGGCGCCCAGGCAGTTAGCCTGGCCCGTTTCGAGGAAGCGGCCGCCACCGGCGCGGAAACTTTAGCGGTAGGCTGTCCCTTCTGCAACACGATGATGGGCGACGCCAACCGGGAAAAGGGGGAACCGATGCAGGTGAAAGATGTGGCCCAGATTGTATTAGAGGCGATGAAGTGAGATGTAATTGGTAATTACCCAGTTACCCAATAGAGTTGTTCCTTTTTAAAAAATCGGTTAGATTCCAGGCAAATTACCTGGAGTAACCCAATGAGTATACAAATACGTGATGACCGTCAAATACGTGCTCTAACCGGCTTATCGCAAACACAATTCGAGATTTTATTGGA
>JAJRTP010000096.1 GCA_024278255.1 Chloroflexota bacterium
CGACTAATGTTGAAAAAATAACTGATGCAATGATGAAAAACAAAATAATAATCATCTTTCCCCTCGTTTTCTACATGATCTTACCGGATGAATCATTTAATACTAATAAGAATAAGACATCCTGAACCTATTGTCAGTAGTACATGCAGGACAGGACTTCGGTACTAAAAAGCCCCAAAACTATCCAAACATCTTAAACGGTAACAATACGCCGGACTTGCTATTTAATGATTAGCTGCGTTGAGGGATGTTATGCTAGGCAGATTGAACGACAATGTTTTTATCAGCGGTGGCTCCCGAAAAACAATCCCCAAATTTCCTCTTCCTGTAAGATGTCCTAATCATATGCCAAATTGCGTAATTTGGCAAAGGGTGCATTTCATTTTAGTTGACACGATGTGAGCAGTGCCAGGCACGGGGTTAACGGTCTTGGTCAATTAGAAGCCTTATATCCCGTGCCCTGCACTACAAAATCATTCTACTCACCAAGCTGGGCGACAAGTTCTTGGGGTTGGGTAACTGGTTGGTGGCAGATAAAGCGGCGGCAGACGTAGGCTGTTGCCTGGTTGTTTAGTTGAGTACGGCCGTCCAGCAAAGGCACACTTTCCCCATCCAGCCCCACAGCCACAACCAGATTGGGCCGGTAACGCCCAAATACGGTATCCAGCAGTACGGCCGTATCCGCTGCATCCGGGTCACCCACAATCGCCACTTCCTGCGGTTCGCCCAAAATAAAGGCGGCGTCGGTCAGCCATTGGGCAAAGGCAGATGGATGCTGCAACATTGGCTCCTTGAGGGCAGCTACGGCCGTTTCCACCACATCCCAATACGCCATCTCCCCCGTGTACAAAGCCAGCCGCAGCAACACCCCTGCCGCCATACTGTTGCCGCTGGGCGTAGCATTGTCTTGCAACTCTTTGGGCCGGTACAGGAGAGATTCGTGGTCGTCAGCCGTATCGAAAAAGCCGCCATCAGCTTCATCACGGAAATGGGCCAGCATTGTATCCGCCAACTGCCTGGCCCAGACAAACCAGCGCGGCTCAAAAGTGGTCTGGTAGAGAGCCAGCAAACCATCAGCCAGATAAGCGTAATCTTCCAGGTAGCCATTGTGCCGGGCAGCGGCTCCATCCTTCCAGGTATGGTAAAGACGGCCGTCTCCCCGCCCCATCGTCTCTTGCAAAAAGGCCGCATTTTGCCGGGCAATCTCTGTATAATCAGGCCGGTTCAGGGCGCGCCCCGCCTCGGCAAAAGCAGCCAGCATCAGGCCGTTCCAACTGGTGAGAACCTTGTCATCCAGCCCCGGCCAAACCCGCCGTGCCCGGACATCGTACAATTTTTGGCGCAGGCCGCTCATTTTAGCTTCCAGTTCGGCCAGAGGGATATTGAGGGATACGGCCGTTTCCTGCGGTGAGCGAGGCAGATGTAAAATGTTATGGCCTTCCCAATTCCCTTGCTCCGTCACCCCGTAATACGCCATGAAAACAGGCGCATCCTCTCCCAAAACCGTCTCAATCTCCGCCGCTGACCAAACGTAAAATTTGCCCTCCACCCCTTCGCTGTCCGCGTCATAGCTGCTGTAAAAACCACCAGCCGGGTGGCGTAGTTCCCGGGCTACAAAATCCAGCGTCTCCTCAACAATACGCCGGTAGAGCGGCTTGCCTGTTACCTGGAAGGCGTGTAAATAGACCCGCGTCAGGAGAGCATTATCGTAAAGCATCTTCTCAAAATGAGGCACCAGCCAGTGAGCGTCGGTGGCATACCGGGCAAAACCACCGCCAATCTGATCATACATACCGCCGTCAGCCATTTTTTCCAGAGTATGTTCCACCATGTAGAGAGCCATCGCCTCATCGGATTGCAAATACTGACGCAGTAAAAATTCCAGGGTCATGGAGGGCGGAAATTTAGGCGCGCCGCCAAAACCGCCTTCTGCCTGATCGAAGTTATTGAAGAGGACGGCCGTAGCCTGCCCCAACATCTCCTTTTCCAATGTCCCACCCACCTGTCCTAAAGGAATCGTGCGCTGCAAATGGTCCGACAACTTGCCCGCCTGCTCGTCCAGCGAATCCCGACGGTTCTGCCAGGCATCCGATACCGCCTCCATCACCTGCATAAAGGAAGGCATCCCGTGGCGCGGTACGGGCGGATAATAGGTGCCGCCGTAAAAGGGACGGCCGTCCGGCGTGAGGAAAACAGTCATCGGCCAGCCCCCCTGCCCAGTCATCGCCACCACCGCCTGCATGTAAATCTGGTCCAGGTCAGGCCGTTCCTCCCGGTCTACTTTGATGTTGACGAAATGCTCGTTCATGTACACGGCCGTCGCCGGGTCTTCAAACGATTCATGGGCCATCACGTGACACCAGTGACAGGCCGCATAGCCAATGGAAAGCAGGATCGGCTTATCTTCCGCCTGCGCTTTTTGTAACGCTTCTTCGCCCCAAGGATACCAGTCTACCGGATTATCGGCGTGCTGACGCAGGTACGGGCTGGTTTCGTGGATCAGTTGGTTGGGCATAAAGGAGTTCCTTTTTCGTGATGCGTGAAAGCGTGATACGTGAACATCTTAGGGCACATCAAGCAGGCATTCACCATCAAGAACTGTAAACAATGTTAATTCGTTATCATGCTCATAATCAGACAACAACATTCGGGCTGCTTGCCCCATTCGCCGTTGTTGTAAGGACTGGCTTCGGACAACCGTACACACCAGATACTCAATAAAATGCAAAACTTCTTCCTGCTGAATTTGGGGCAGGTTATGTAGCTTCTCAACAATAATTTCCTCAATCTGTCCGGCTGCTATCATTCGTTCGTTCCCAAATTCGTTGTACGAGTATAGCCACGAATCGTGGGGAGACCCTACTGAGTTGCCGCCCACGTTTGCTCGAACCTGCCACTATGCAATTCGCTAAGAGCAGCCAACATGGGATTCACATTGTCACGCTGCCATCCTCTGCCTTGTCGTTTCA
>JAJRTP010000010.1 GCA_024278255.1 Chloroflexota bacterium
AATGTAAATGAAGGTGATTATATATTCTTTCACACCAGTAAAGGCGGCAAGAAATATATCACGGCCTATTATGTAGTTAATCGAGTTTTGAGTGTTGTCGAAGCCTGCCAAGACGACACTATTTGTTTGAAGTATAAAAATCATCATCTTCAAGACTATCTGGATGGCAAACATCCTGCGAAGGATGACGTTATTGTATTTGGGGATCCAATCACGTCGTACATTTTTGAAAGGCCCTTACTATTTAACAGAGAGTTGGCTGACAAACTTTCGCTTAACATAAAATATCCTGACAATCGAACGGAAGCCCAAGCTATTGTTTCTGCAACGCGAGCGTGGCGGGAATTGACAGACGAGGACGTTAAGATATTGGAAGAAGCTGTCAAATTTACTCAAACCCAGCCACGATTGAAAATGCTCAAAACAACAGAGGAAGTGGCCGAAACGCTGGAACGGGATATTGAAGATCATATTGCCAATAATCCTGATTTAATTGGAAAAGGACTAAAATTTTCGGATCGCCAAGTAACAATCGAATCAGGCAGAATTGATTTGTTGTTTAGCGATGAGCAAGAAAATTTGGTTATTGTAGAGGTGAAGCTGCATAAAGTTGGGCGTAAGGCTTTGCAACAAATTAAAAGATACGTTCGAGAATATGAGAAGATGACCGAGAAAGAAGTTCAAGGCATTCTTGTATGTTCTGGAGTGATGCCAGCCTATGAAGATGAACTGCGTAAACAAAGCAAGATTCAGATATTGACCTATGGCTGGGAGTTACAGGTTCAGAATTGGCAGGAGCATTAGCTTCTGGACTGCCGTATTTGTGAGGTAATGATAGTGGTTCAGACAATGATTGAAGATGAAAAACTCAAGTTGTTCATAAAAGACGCTTTGCTGGAAATTTTACGAGAGGATAGGGATTGGTTTGTGGATATTTTTGTTGAGGCTTTGGAGGAATATGCGTTGGCAGAAGCTATTGATGAGGGGATGGCTTCAAGAACAATCAGCCGTGAGGAACTGTTTTCTGTCCTGACAACAGATGGATAAATCTGCCACTTCTCCCCTGGAATCGTCCGAATACGCAATACGCAATACGCAATACGCATCACGCATCACGCATCGCGCATCGCGCTGCGGGCTACTCATCATCACGGCCGTATTCTGCCTGCTTGGTCTGCTCTACAGCGTCGTCATCCCCCTGTTTGAAGCGCCGGACGAGGTGTGGCACTTCTTCTTTATTAACGAGATGGCGACGACGGGGCGGATGCCGGTGCAGCCGGCGGAAGGGCAGGATGTCTGGCTGCGGGAATCGGGACAGCCGCCTTTGTACCATTTGCTGGCGGCGGCTTTGGCTGCGCCGCTGGATACCAGCGCTTTCCCCGATTTTGTTCGCTTTAATCCGGATCACCCTTTTGTGACCAACTATTCGGAAAGTGAAGCGCCCAACCTGTTCATTCACACGCGGGCGGAGAATTTTCCCTGGTCGGGAGCGGTATTGGCGGTGCATCTGGCGCGGCTGTTGTCGGTGGCCTTTGGGGCGTTGGCACTGGTCGGGGTCTGGCTGGTGGTGCGGGAGACTGTGCCGGATGCGCCGGGATTGGCTTTGCTGGCGACGGCCGTAACCGCTTTCAATCCCGCTTTCATTTATATTTCCAGTGTGGTGAATAATGATACGGCCGTAGCCGCTCTGAGTACGTGGGTCTTGTGGCTCTCCATCCGCCTGGCAAAGGGAAAAACAAACTGGAAAACCGAATTGGGACTGGGCGCGCTGTTGGGGTTGGCTTTTCTGAGTAAGTTAAGTGCATTAGCTTTATTGGGGGTTATTGCCCTGGCTCTCGGTCTTCGTTTCTGGGCCAACTTTTCCCAAAACGAGAAAAAATCTGCGTTCATCCGCGTTAATCCTTCGGCTGCGCTCAGGACATATCTGCGTCCCCTTTTCTTTTCCAGCATACTGATTGTGGGCACGGCCGTACTCGTTTCCGGTTGGTGGTACGTGCGCAACTGGCGGCTGTACGGTGATCCGTTGGCCTGGTCGGTCTGGTTGGGCAATATCGGGACGGAGAAGGCAACGCTGCTGGAATTGATTCCCCAGTTTCAGGAAGTGGCTGTTTCTTATTGGGAGCCTATTGACGGGCTGCTGCCGCACGCTGTTTTTGTGGCTTTGGGGTTGTTGTGGCTGCTGGCGCTGGCGGGTTGGCTGTTGATTATGTGGCGGTTAGCGAAGAACGGCCGTACGGCCGCAACCATCCATCCCCACAAAACTGCGCTGCTGCTCACGGCCGTCTGGTTTCTCCTCCTCTACGCCAGCCTGATTCGCTACATGCTCATCCTGCCCGCAGCAGAAGGGCGGCTGCTCTATCCGGGGATTGCTGCCGTGTCCGGGTTGCTGGTGGTGGGACTGGCGGCGGTATGGGGACGCTACGGCCGTATTCTGGGGTACGGTATTGTTCTCAGCCTGTTTATCCTCAGCGCGGCGACGCCGATTTTGGCTATACGGCCGTATTACCCGCCCTCGCTGCTGGCCGAAGCTGATTTGCCGCCACTGACGCTGCTGGATGATGGTTTGTCGGATGTGGGGCTGCGTTTGTTGGGGTTGACCGTTGTGCCGGAAACGGCCGTAAATGGCGAACCGGTCAACATCACCCTCTATTGGCAGGCAGATGAGCCGTCGCCTGACGTAGAGCTATTGGTGCAGGTCTGGTCATTGTCCGGCGAGCTGCTTTACCAGCGGCAGGCTCCGCCCGCCAAAGAAAATTACCCGCCCGATTTGTGGCAGCCGGGCGACATTGTGCGTGATCCATACCGCTGGCATCCTGATCCGGACAAGACGCTGGCTTACTACGTCACGGTAACGGTACTGGCGGATGGCGGGCCGGCGGGGATGCTGGCTTCGCCGGCGTTGTTCCGGCATACGGCCGTCCTCGATCCGGACACCATTCCCAACCCCGTTTCCTACAAATTGGGCGATTTGGCGGAATTGATTGGTTACGAACTAACAGACAATACGCTGACTCTTTATTGGCAGGCTATTGGCGAGACGGAGCAGGATTACACCGTTTTTACGCACGTGTTGGACGCGGAGGGGAATTTACTGCGGCAAGTGGACAGCCCGCCGGCCGGAAATGCGTACCCGACTCGTTTTTGGCAGCCGAGCGATGTGATTGTGGATGTGCGGGAGATTGGGGAGGGATACGGCCGTATCCTGGTCGGTCTCTATTCCCCTGTAGATGGTTCTCGGTTGGTTGTGGTGGATGGAGCGGGTACGGCCGTGCCGGATAACGCTATCCCTTTGCCACCTCCAGAGTACAACGAATGAAGGAATAAACGAATTTTATACCGGCTGAAAAAATCTGTTCCTTCCCCAATTCGTCGTCATCTTTCTTCAACGCAAGGATATGTCAATTTCCGGTTCCGGGTCAGCCGAGGCCAGGCGGAGTTTGACAAAGACCCAGGGGGCGTAATAAGCGGCCCAGAGGGCCACGATGAAATAGCGCAGGATGCGCAGGGGAATGGCTACGGTCAGTGGATCGCGGGGAAAAAGCTGCCCCAGGCCAAACCAAAGCCCGACCAGGACGACCAGTCCTACAATATAACGGATAGTGCGCTGCCAGATAGGGCCGTCCACCCGAAAACGTACCTTGCTGCCTTCTAAAATGACCCCTATGCTAAAGCCCAGCAGCAGGCCAAATGCCTGGGCGATGCTCAAAATGCTACTGACTTCCGCGGCGGGGATGAAAGAAGCCCAGACGACAGCCATGTCGGGCGAACCAATGAGGAAGCGAACGGCAATGAATATGAGGCCCAAAATAACGGGAACGAGGATGGCTATCATGAGACGCTGGCCTAAAATGCGTTTTTCAAAACGAATGCGGTAACGGCGCGCCCAGAATGCGTAACCACCCAGGATGAGTAAAGAGAGCAGGAATCCGGCTATTACATCGGTAGGGAAGTGGGCGCCCAGGTAAACCCGGCTCAAGCCCATCAAAAAGACCATGATGACAGCCACGGCCCATACCCAACGCTTCCCGATCCAGGCGGCGATGAAGAGGTAAACAATGGTGGCATTCATGGTGTGGCCGCTGGGGATGCCGTAACTGGTTTCGCGGCTGTCCAGACCGACTTCGGGATCGATCCAGAACGGCCGTGGCCCCCGGAACGCCTGCTTGAATATCCCATTGACCATAACGGTGAAGAAGAAAACCGCGCCCAGATATTTCCCCAGCCGCTTATTGATCACCCAATAGATCAACGGCAAAACTGCCAGATAAAACTCCTCGCGGCCTAAATCTGTGATGAAAAAGAAAAATCCTGCCAATTGGGGGTACGTGGTTTGCAGCCACGTGATAAAATCAAGGCCAGACTGCCAAACAGCTTCCATTCCTGTCTCCTTCGGCGATGCTTCCTGCTTCCCGCTGCAAATTGTACCTTGCTTGAGGAAATCTGCCAGCCAGAAGATTGAGCCAACCCTGGAGAATAAACCAATCTGGAAAATGAACGGCCGTTGCGCCATTAGCACCGTCCACTATAATCTCATTCTAATACAGTTCATGTTTACTATAGTGAACATAAAATAAAAAATCATACATTTTGGCGGAGTTCCCCCTAAAATGTCTGGAGGGTAAATATGGCAACAAGAATATTAGTTATTGAAGATGAAGAACGTATCCGACAATTTTTGCAGCGCGGTTTAAGTTTTGAAGGGTACCGGGTTGATGTAGCTTCTGATGGCCAGACCGGATTAGATTTGGCTTATGAGAATCCGCCTGATCTGGTGCTGCTGGATTTAATGCTGCCGGAAATGGACGGTTTGGAAGTATGCCGCCAGATACGGCAGGTGAGTGATGTACCCATCCTCATGTTGACAGCCAAAGAAACCATCGAAGATCGGGTGGTAGGCCTGGATGCCGGGGCTGATGATTACCTGGTGAAGCCTTTCGCTTTTGATGAGCTGATGGCTCGCGTGCGGGCTTTGCTGCGGCGCACTCAACCAGTCCAGCCCCAGGTATACCGTTTTGCCGATTTGGAACTGGATACCGGCACACGCCAGGGACGGCGCGGCGGCCGTACCTTTGATCTGACTGCCAAAGAATACGAACTGCTGGAACTGTTCATGCAGCATCCCCGCCAGGTACTTACCCGCGATCTTATCTTTGATCGGGTGTGGAACTACGATTTTGGCGGCGAGAGTAACATCATTGAAGTGTATGTGCGCTACTTACGCCAAAAAACTGAGGAAGACGACCTGCCGCGTCTGATCCATACCGTGCGCGGTATTGGGTACGTTTTACGTGAAGAATCAAGTTAATTGTATTACGTATTACGTATTGCGTAAGAAAATTCTACGCAATACGTAATACGTAATACGCAATATGCGCCCTTGTCCATTCAAAACCGGCTTCTCTTTATTTATACCACCATTTTTATTGTCGCCTTTTTGCTTTTTGCGGCTATTGTGTATGCCTTGCCGCGTAACAGGATTGACGCTGAAATTGACGCTGACCTGGCTGAAATGGTGGCACAGTTAAGAAAAGGCGGTTTGGAGCTTCGCAGCGACGGCACGCTTCGCATAGTAGTCCCGGACGAATTTTTGACTCTAAAAACGGCCGCTTCCTTTTATATCATAGCCACTGCCGATGGCGAGATCCCTATTAGCTCTGACAATTTAGGCAATTACCGGGAACTTTTGGATGACAGTGTTTTGCCTACCGATAAACCTGTTTACAGCAGCGTAACTGTGGATGACACATCTATCCGGGTCTATACTTATCCCCTTTTTCCGACGGGGGAGGCGGAGACGTTGGACAATGTGGTGGGGTATATTCAGGTGGGCCGGTTGTTTGACAGCATCAAAAGTTTCTACCGATTTTTAATTATTGCCTTATTTGTAGGCTTTGCCGGGGCGACTGCTTCCCTGTTCCTGGCGGTGCTGCTGACGCCCAGTTCTTTTAAGCCGCTGGAAGATATTGCTGAGGTGGCCCGGCAGATTACCAACGCCGATGATTTAAGTATGCGCGTGCCTTATACGGAACGTGAGGACGAAATCGGGGTGTTGGCCCGTTCTTTTAACTTGCTGTTGGAGCGGATGGAGCGCCTTTTTCAGACACAGCAGCAGCTATTGGCGGATGTGTCCCATGAACTGCGCACACCGCTGACGGCTATTCGGGGCAATGTGGACCTGATGCGCCGCATGGGGGAGGGTGATGAGGAGTCGCTGGACATCATTCTGGAGGAACTGGAGCGCATGACGCGCCTGGTGGGGGATTTGCTCCTGTTGGCGCGGGCGGATGCCGGTGGTATTCCCATCGAACGCAAGTCGGTTGAAGTAGATCCGCTACTGTTTGAGATTTACCATCAGGTGATGATGTTGGATTTGAAAGTGTCGGTGACGTTGGATGAGATCGATCAAGTATGTGTGATGGGCGATCCGGACCGCTTGAAGCAGTTGATGTGGAATCTGGTCAGCAATGCTGTTAAGTACACACCGGCTGGGGGCGAAGTGCATTTGCGTTTGTCGAAAGATGATGGCTGGGCGCGGTTTGAAGTTCAGGATACGGGAGAAGGTATATCACCCCAGGAACTGCCGTATATTTTTGATCGCTTTTACCGGGTGGACAAGTCACGCAGCCAAAGCGGATCGGGGCTGGGCCTGTCTATTGCCCGCTATATTGCCCAGGCGCATGGGGGCAGTATTGAGGTTGCCAGTGAAGTGGGGCAAGGCACGACGTTTACGGTACTCTTGCCGCTGCTGAAAGAAGAACGGCCGTATCCCGATAACGACCCCGAAGAACCGGAAGAAGAAGAAACCAAACAAAAATCAGGCGGCATCCGCGCTATCCGCACGCCGTTTAGGCGGCCGTAGCTAGTATCAGTTTTCAGTAATCAGTATACAGTTTTCAGTACAGTCTACCTCTGGAAAGCGCCCACTGAAAACTGATGACTGACTTCTGGTTACTGGTATTAGAACATCCCCGCCACCAAACGCCAGATTTGCGCCACAAAAAAGGTGACCAGAAAACCAAGCGCCAGGGGCAGCAAGGCCGATACGGCCGTCCACTTTTTGCTGCCCGTTTCCTTGTAAATGGTGAAAAGGGTGGTGCTGCACGGGTTGTGGATGAGAGAGAAGAGCATCAGGTTGACGGCCGTGAGCAGCGTCCAGCCCCCCGCCACCAACAAAGATTTGATTTGGGCTGCGTCCGGCTCAAACATGACGCCGGCCCCTTCGCCGCCATTCCCCAAGACCAAGACAGTCAGCATCAACACCGTAGGAATAACAATCTCGTTGGCCGGAATGGCAAAAACATAGGCCAGCAAAATTACTCCGTTCAGGCCAACTAAAATACCGACAGGATTCAGAAAATTGATCAGGTATTCGGCAATGCTGACGCCGCCGATCATCACGTTGGCACTGAGCCAGATGACGGCCCCGGCGGGTACGGCAAAAACAATGGCCCGCCACAATACGCTTAACGTCCGGTCAATGACGGACGTATAGATGGTTTTGAGAATCTGCGGCGGCCGGTAAGGGGGTAATTCCAGGCTAAAAGTAGAAACTTCCCCTTTCAGCATTGTCCGGGATAAGCCCCAGGAAATGATAAAAGACAGAAACACGCCCAGCACGGCAATCCCCACGACGGCCAGCGCAGAAACGATGCCGGCCAGATAAGAAGGAACCAGTACGCCAATGAACAAGGTGGCGATGAGGATTTGGGTGGGCCAACGGCCGTTGCAGATAGCAAAGTTGTTCGTGATAATAGCAATCAGCCGTTCCCGCGGGCTGTCAATCACCCGCGTCGAAATCACCCCGGCAGCATTGCAGCCAAACCCCATCATCATGCTCAACGACTGCTTGCCGTGCGCCCCGGCTTTATGAAACATGTTGTCCAGATTAAACGAGACGCGGGGCAGGTAGCCAAAATCTTCCAGCAGGGTAAACATGGGGAAGAAAATTGCCATAGGTGGCAGCATGACGCTGACCACCCAGGCGGCCGTCAGGTACATGCCGTCAATCAAAATGCCAGACAGCCACCAGGGGAGGCCAATAGCTGCCGCGCCTTGCTGCAAGAGCGGGTAAATCGTACCGATGAGCAAATCCGCTAACAGTTGGGAGGGGTAGTTGGCGCCCACAATGGTAATCCAGAAGACGATGGCAAAAAGCAAGTATTTGTTTTTGCAGTA
>JAJRTP010000097.1 GCA_024278255.1 Chloroflexota bacterium
AACACGGCATCTTTTTAGGCTATTTCCTTTCGAGTTTGTGGTGATTCGTCGAAAGTTTAGCTCAAAATTGATGTCGTGTTAATTTCCTCCCCTAAGTCTTTTATACGCCCAACGGAAACCGCACAGTCGGTCTGGTCATCCATTTCATGATGGTAATGATCTTTGCCGTCGTTTTCGCCGCCTTATGGAATGCCGGCATCGGCAGCGTCAATATATTATGGGGGGCAATTTTTGGCGCAGCGCATTGGCTCGTTTCCGGTTTAATGATGGGCGGTGTGGGCATGATGCACGCCGGTGTTAAAGCCGGTACAGTTGATGCACCAGGCGTTTATATGACGAATAATGGCGGCATGATGGCCTTCATGGGCGGCTTAATAGGTCACATCCTCTATGGCATTACTGTTGCTCTGGTTTACAGCTTCTTCATTTAGATCACATTTTCTCGCCACATCTATACCTTGCCAACCGGCGTATTCTTCAGGAATACGCCGGTTTTTATTTTAATATCCTTGCCTGATCTCAAAGCATCCAATCAAGCCCCAAACCACAAAAATTCTCCTACTTGCAGAATCACCCTATTCTGGACTATAATGTTATGTATAGGCGTTATGTCATCTATAGGTAGCAGAATCGGTTAGAAAAGATTCTAAGTACCTATAGCTCCCTGTTAAAGGAGGCTGTTTTATGAATAGTTCAATACGTACTCGTTATTTCTGGCCTGCGGCCGTGTTAGTGGCGCTGGCTCTTTTGGCAATCGGTCTGGTTACAGTTCAGTCAACGTCGGCGCAGTCGGCTACGGCCGTCGTCAACACCGGCGCATTGAATGTCCGTTCCGGCCCCGGTACCCAATTTAGTGTGGTGGACGTCGTCCTGCAAGGTGAAGTTCTCACCATGATTGCCCGCACCACCGACAACAGTTGGGTCTTTGTTCGCACCCCCAAGAACATTGATGGCTGGGTAAATGCTCAATACATCATCCCCAGCGTCCCCATCAACACCCTACCCATCATTGGCGCAGTCACGCCGACACCGACCCCGCCACCGACTAATACGCCTGCTCCCGGAGACACACCCGTCCCGGTAAACCCCATTTATGCCACGGCCGTGGTCAACACCGGCGCGCTCAATGTGCGTTCCGGCCCGGCGCCCACCTTCACAATCCTCACGGCCGTTTACCAGGGCGACATTCTGACTATGCTGGGGCGCAACGGAGACGGCAGTTGGATTTACATCAGTACACCCAGTAATGTCGTTGGTTGGGTCAACGCCAAATACGTTATTCCCAGCTTCCCCATCGCTAACCTGCCCATTATCGGGCCAGTCGCTCCCACGCCAGTGCCCGGAACAGCCACACCCATTCCACCCACACCACCGCCTACGGCCGTACCCAGTTCCGCCGTCGTCACCACCGGCGCACTCAACGTTCGTTCCGGCCCCGGACTGTCTTACTCACGGGTAGATGGTGTGGATTACGGCCAGTACGTCACCTTAATGGGGCGTAATCTGGACACCACCTGGATCAAGGTTTTGACACCAAACGGTAAACAAGGTTGGGTCAACGGCAAATACATCGCCACCACCATCAACATGAACACCTTGCCTGTACTCACACAAACCGGCACAGGCATTGTGGTCACTGGCGTATTAAATGTTCGCTCCGGCCCTGGCCCCGGCTACTCCATTCTCACCTCCGCCCCCTATGGCGCCAATATGACCCTGCTGGGCCGCACCAGCGATAACCGTTGGCTGAGACTGCGCGCCCCCGATTGGACAGAAGGCTGGTCTAATGGAGCCTACATCGCCACTTCGCTGGATTTGAACTTGCTACCGGTTCTGGCTGGCCCTGTGCCCACCGTACCCGCAGTGCCAGGCGTTCCCCCGGGAATCCCGCCTGTGGTACCGCCGCCGGTTGATCCGGGTAATACAGCCAGCTTGCGGGCTTGTCCCAACACAGCTTGCGCCATCACCGGTTCCGTCTATTCCGGTTTAAGTGTGACAGCCACCGGCCGTTCCGCCGATAACACCTGGATATTTGTCAATGTAAGCAACGGGCAACAAGGTTGGATTCCGGCTCAATACGTTGTGCTGGCGGTTCCGATTGAAAGTTTGCCGGTATTGAACGGCTAAAGGGACGTATTGCGTATTGCGTATTGCGTAACTGTACGCAATACGCAATACGCAATATTTCAGCGGCAATTGGAGCAACGGCCGTAAAACTCCACCAAATGTCCCTCCACCTGAAAATCAAAACGCTCCCCCACTAACTGGGCCATTTCTTCCACCACACAATCATCAAATTCAATAACCGCGCTGCAAACCGTACAAACCATATGGTGATGATGGCCGTTTGTCAGCAAAATGTAATGGGCCGCGCCCGTCCCCTGGTATACTGGCCGAATCAGACCCAATTCGCTCAATAAATCCAGCGTACGATAAACCGTCATCCGGCCCACAAACGGAGCATCCCGGCGTACAATGTCGGCCAAATCATCGGCGCTGATATGGCCGCCAGAGGTGACTAATGCTTGTAGAATAGCCCGTCTGGCTTTGGTCAGACGGTAGCCTTTGTCGGCCAGCGCCGCTTCCAATTGATCGGTTTGTGTCTCACACATGCTGCCACACTACCCCTCGGCCCGGCGCCAGCAAGTAGACGATGATGAAAACGGCCGTAGCCACCAACACCACCGCCGGCCCCGAAGCAATATCCAGATAAAACGACAAATATACTCCCACCGCCCCGGAAAAGGCCCCAATTGCCGCCGCCACGCCCATCAAAGGAGCCATGCGCTGGGTCAGCATGGATGCCGCCGCCGCCGGCGTCACCAGCAAAGCCATCACCAGAGCAATCCCCACCACTTGCAGGGAAATCACAATGGTCACTGCCAACAAAATCAGGAGCAAATAGCGCAAAAAGGTCGTGGGCAATCGCAACGTCCGGGCCAGAACAGGATCGAAAGTGATGACCAGAAATTCTTTAAAGAACAGGGCTACGGTCGCCAACACAATGAAACTGAGAACGGCCGTCAGCCACAAATCTGCCGTCGTCACCCCCAATAAATTGCCAAAGAGAAAATGGGCCAGGTCAACCGTATAGCTGCCCGTCGCCGAGAGCATGGCTACCCCCAAAGCAAACAGTCCGGCAAAGATAACGCCAATGGCCGTGTCCTCCTTGATGCGGCCCCGCGCACTTAAGGCGCCAATGCCTACGGCCGTCACCACCCCCATAATCAACGCCCCCACCGCCAACGGCCAGCCCAACAAATAAGCTGCCACCACACCGGGCAAAATCGTGTGCGCCAGGGCATCGCCCAAAAAAGCCATCCCCCGCAGCACAATATACGTGCCCACCACCGGGCAAACAATCCCCACAATCACTGCCGCCAGCAATGCCCGCGTCACAAAGCCATATTGCAGTGGTTCCAGCAGCCAGTTAATGATGACCACCCCCTTCTTCGCCATGATCGCAGCAAGTGTCGGCCAGCACCAACGTCTCGTCATTTTCCGAAGAGACGACGCGCATGTGGCCGCCATACGCCTGCAAAAGATTGTCTGTGGTGAGGACGGCCGTCGGCACGTCAAAAGCCACAATACGCTTATTCAACAACATCATCTTGTCAAACCGATCCGCCGCCAGGTCCAAATCATGCGTCGCCACCAGCACCGTCACACCGTCTGGCCGCAAACTATCCAGAATATCAAAAATAGCTTGCTGATTGGGCACGTCCAGGCCAGCCAACGGTTCATCCAACAGCAGCAGCCGGGCTTCCTGAGCCAGCGCGCGGGCGATGAAGACCCGCTGCTGCTGCCCGCCAGACAGTTCGCCAATTTGTTTTTTAGCCAGATGGTCGGCGTTGACCCGTTCCAGACTGCGGTGGACAGCCTGCCAATCAGCCTTACGCGGCCAACGCAAAAGGCCAATCTGCCCCACCCGGCCCATCATCACCACATCCTCCACCGTCGCCGGAAATAACCAATCCACCTCGCTGCGTTGGGGCACATAAGCGATGCAAATATGCCCGCTGGGCTTGTGCCCGAAAATGGTAATCTGGCCCTGGCTCGGTTTGATCAGGCCCACGATCAGCTTGAAGAGAGTGCTTTTGCCCGCGCCGTTGGGACCAACGACAGCGATGCGCTCCCCCTGTCCGACCTGAAAAGTAACGTCCTCTAAGGCGT
>JAJRTP010000098.1 GCA_024278255.1 Chloroflexota bacterium
CGTTTACTCATGTGTACCTCTCCTTGGTTGGCCGCACCTTCTAGAGGGGTACACATGATTATACCGACTACAACGGTAGAACCTTTTTCTTGTACCACTGCCAGAGGCAGTGGTTTTCAAACGAATCAACTCGGCTGATTGTGATCGAAAAACCTATCAAATCCTTTTTGCCGCAAGCCTCTCTTCAGCGATTTGTCACCAGTCCACAATAAGGCGTCAAGATGAATCGCCAATGCCACATGCGGCGTGTCAGTTTCATCTATATCTGCACAAAGGTTATAGGCACCTTTTCTGATCTCAGGCTCGATCAACTCCTCTTTGTACACGGTAACGCGGCGAAGCAGTGTATAAAACAGTCTGACCACTTCCATCTCGGATAGTTTGCTAATTTGGATAATCCGCTCTTTATGTTTGAAGAGTTCCACAATCGTAGATTCGCAAACAAAAAACGAGTAATCTGCATCAAGAATTACCCGTGTAAACCGGGACTCACTCCGCAGTAAAGCCGAAAAGAGTATATTGGTATCAATGACAATCGGCTGGGGATCAGACACGAGTTATTCCACAAAAAGATGTTTTACTTGCTGCCATGCGCCTTGCTGAATATCAGCCGCAAGCATATCAGCATTTTCTGGTGATAATTTGCTCCGCCGCCGAATAGCCTCAAGTTCTAAATAGTCAAGCAGCTTTGTAAGTTCTTGTTCATTTATGAAGCGTCGTGAAAGGCGAATGACAATATCATCCTGATCGCTAAAGATTTGATAGGCAATACTCATGGTAACTCACTCCATCAATAATAAATACAGCCCGGCTGTCACAGCCATTGTACTCGCTAATAATGCAGGATTGCAAATACTATCGTCGCGTCAGGGCCAGCAGCGCCAGGTATTTGAACAATTTCGCCACCCCTTCCCCGGTAAGAGCGCTGGTTTGCAAATAGGGGGCGTGGATGGATTGGGCGAAGGTTTTAACGGCCGTATCCGCCACAGCCAGCGGCAAATCACACTTATTCCCCACCACCAAAAAACGTTGATCCGGCGTCACTTGCCGGATTTCCTCATACCAGCGGCCCAAACTGGCAAACGACGCCGGGTCTGACAAATCATATACCAACGCTGCTGCCCGGCTGCCACGGTAAAACCCCTGACGCACCGCTTGAAAATGAAGCTGCCCGGCCATATCCCAGATGGACAGCTTGACCGCCCGCCCCCGAACCTGCACCGTCTTCGTCTGAAAATCCACGCCGATGGTAGCCACCCGTGACGCTTCAAAACGGCCCTCGCAGTATTGCCGGATGAGTGACGTTTTGCCCACCGCCCCATCTCCGGCTACGACTACTTTGAGTAAAGGAACGGAACGCATTGTCAACGCTGCCATTTGCCCAAATACTGCTCCTGGGGAAAGACTAATGTGGCCGCATCAACCGGCGGGTTAACCAATTGCGCCCGGTTTGCCTTTTCAAAATGGCCGTGCAACTGGGCCAGAAAATCAAGCTGCTTCGGGGCTGGTTCTGCTTTGAAGAGAGCCATCATCGTCGTCAATTCGCCGGGAACAAAACAGAGCCAACGGCCGCCTTCGACGGCCGTAGCTTTCACCCCGCCACCCAAAATCTCTTCTGTCGCCGCCCGATAGGAAGAGAGCATGGGCACAAACAAAGCTGGATCAACTTCAAATTTGCCCAAGGTGCTAATCGGCATGCCCGACTCATTATCGTAAATGGCATATCCCCTGGCTCTGGGGGCATGTTGGCGGCGGATGACGTAACTTTGCCCTTCGGTAGCCGCATCCTGCCAATCCGCATCACTCATCTCCAGCAAGCCCTCGACCGAACGAATTTCCCGCTGGTAATGAGCATACAACTGCTTGAACTGTTCCTGATTGATATTGCCCTCGGCAAAATCCTCAATAAGTTTATCAATCTTGCCCTGAACCTTCTCGATATACTGCTGCGCCTCAGCCGCCCCGGACTGAATTTTTGGTTCAGGCGCAGGCGGGGGACTGGAAACGGCCGTCTCCTTCACTTTTGTCTCCGCCGGACGGGATGGTTTTCCACCGCCAAAAATTCGCTTAAGCCATTGAATCATAGACACACCTTTATCCTGATTGGATAGATTGCCAACAATATCTGGCACACTTCTCTCAGTATAACAAGCTATGCAAGGGAAGCGCAGTTAAATTATCGTAAATCTGTATGTAAAAAATCTATCAATCGCATTGGTGTCTGGCCTGTTTTCTGTTATCTTTCTCTGGCTTATGACGCGAGAACGATGGTTTACCCTGACGCTGACGGCAGTCACTCTGCTGCTGGTCGGGCTGATCTGGACGGATTGGCTGCCCTGGCTGCGCGGCCCGGCCCCGGAAACGGCCGAATGGTATTGGCCGCACCTGATACGGCCGTACACCCGCTGGCTCATCCCCGTCCTGACAACCTTGCTTATGCTGGGGATTTCCGCCTGGTGGTTGAAAGTGGGGTACGGCCGTAACGCCAAATGGGGACTGCTGTCCTTAATCATCGGCAGCTTTCTCCTGCAAATCAGCCTGATGGGAGCGGACAATACCAACATCCGGGACGAGATGATCAACCGGGTCTACTCCAACCAGGCCAGCGGCTTCTTCCAG
>JAJRTP010000099.1 GCA_024278255.1 Chloroflexota bacterium
CCGGAGGGGCCACGGATTTTTACAGGATAGAGAGGATTATCACGGATTTTTTCTGTCCAAATGTTTTATGGTTGCCCAAAAAGTTGTAATAGTTTAATTTGTTCATTTGAGAGATGTAGTTTTGTATTTTTTGGCGTGGGATATATTTCCGCATCTCCCCAAAATTGTTGGGCTACACTTATTGCTTCGTTTATTTTTACCTCTCTCTTCTTCAATTGGGTTACCAGTTCCCTGGCGTCAAATAGAAACACAAATTCTATAGCCCACGGTCTTGTCATCCCTCGTGAAGATGTGGCCCCGGTTTTAGGGCCAGTCATAACGAGATAAAAATCTGGTAACACGTTCGGTGTTATTGCCAAGAGGCCGTCATGCTTGCTGTACCATTTAATATTGACTGATCGCTTTTGCAAAATTCCATCATTGAAATGGCCGTCAATACTTTTTTCAGAAGCTGATTGCATAAGGGTGATGTTAAATATTTTTGAGGCGATGAATTCGCCCAAGTGCCCTATTTGAGCCGGGCGGCCGGTGAGGTCAGCAATTTTTCTGGCAATCGTGTTTCGTTGCTTTATGAGATGGGCAAGAGCTTCTAATTCATCCATATTATCCGTGCTGCTCTATTCTATCCGTGTTCTCCGTGGTTCCTGTTCCCAGATGCCAGAGATGACGGTAGTAGTGCAGGCTGGACAGGAACAGGCCGCCGCCGATGCCGATGTAGAGAACGGCCAGCCAGGATTTGGGGATGGGGGCGTACACGCGCAGGGTGATGCCCAGACCGATCATAAAGAGGATGAGCGGGTAGCTTTTCCATTCCTGAAAGGCGAAGAGGCACACTTTGCCGCTGGCCAGCGTACCAATCCGCAGCACGTTTTTATCCGCCAGTTTAGAAAAGCCCCAGCGGTAAATGATGAAGGCCAAAAGTACGCCAGCCAAGGCAAAGGGGAGTGCTTCGCTAAAGGTTAGAGCCGCCAGCCAGCCAATTGCCAGACTGATGAGCATCACGCCGACTCCGCTCCACATCAATCCTGCCAGCAGATGCAGCCAGCGTTTGTCCAGAACCGGTTTACATTTGATCAGAAAATCGTCCATAACCTGCTAGTACCAGTAACCAGAAGTCAGTCGTCAGTTTTCAGTGGGCGCTTTCCAGAGGTGGACCGTACTGAAAACCGTATACTGATTACTGAAAACTGGTACTAGTTTAGCCGGGCACATACATGCTGCCAATGACAAAAGTCATAAAAGCGAAGACAAATGCTAAAGTGGTTACGGCCGTGGCCGCCCACGTCTCTTTTAATTGATTTTGGAGCGGTTTCCAATAGTACAGCAGGAAAAAGGCCAGTGGAGCCATCCCGCCGATGTAATGAATGTAAAGTTGAAAGTTGCCCAAGCCCTGGTCCAGTAATTTGACGCCAACAAGCAGTTGCAAAATCAGGGTAAGCTGCACGGCAATAAAAGCGATGCGGCCTGATTTGGTGATGGGCTGCTGCTGCCAGGTGCGGCGGCCAATGAGAAAAGCGGCGATCAGGCTGGTGAGCAGCACCAGGCTGCCGGTAATCATGTGAACGATGGGTGATACAATGATGCTGTCAATCATGTTTTTGTTGTTCTCCTCAAAGTGTAGGGCGATTTTGCAAATCGCCCGTCCGATTTACAAGATCGGATTACAAGTATATATGCGATTTTGACTAAAACAATATAGAATAGTCAAAACTGACTATATAACAAAAACCAGCCATGTCAATGTGAAGTAACCACGGATGATAGGTCTGCTAATCTGGGTTTAAGGAATGGGTTAATGCAAAAAAACAACCTCCGGGAGATTCTGACTAAACGCCACGGAGGTTGAAACAATCTCACGCATTACGCAGCATATCTCATGCTGGCAGTTCGTACAAATCGCCAAACTTGGCGTACAGGTAGCGGATGTAGGGATCAATGGTGAGTGGCTCGCCGGTGATGCGTTCAATCAGTTCGTTGGCTGTGTATTTGGCGTCGTACTGGTAAATGTTTTCCTTCAGCCAGCCATGCAGGATGCCAAATTCGCCCAATTCAATTTGGGCCGGGATGTCGGGGTGAGCCTGCACGGCCTGGTCGAAGAAGAGGGCGGACATGATATTGCCCAGGGTGTAGCCCTGAAATGCGCCGCCGATCAGACCGCCATACCAGTGGACATCTTGCAGCACGCCGTTGACATCGCTGGACGGCCGTATCCCCAAATCTGACTCATACCGGCTGTTCCACGCTTCCGGTAAATCCTTAATTTCCAATGTCCCTTCCAGCAGTGCCAGTTCCAGGTCAAAACGAATCATCACGTGCAAATTGTAGGTGACTTCGTCCGCGTCGGTGCGGATGAGGGAGCGGAACACTTTGTTGATCGCCTGATAGAATGTTTCCTGGGGGACGTTTTCCAGTTGATCCGGAAATGCAGCTTGTAGTTTTGGATAGTAATGATTCCAGAAAGGCCGGCTGCGACCCACCAGATTTTCCCACAGGCGGGATTGGCTTTCGTGGACGCCGGAGGACGTGCCCTCAGCCAGCGGTGTGCCCTCGTAGGCCGGGTTGATGCCCATTTCATACATGGCGTGGCCGGCTTCGTGCAGGGTGCTGAACAGGGCTTCATTCAAATTGTTTTCCTGGACGCGGGTGGTGATGCGCACGTCGCCCAGGGAAAATTTGGTCATAAAGGGGTGATGGGTCTTATCCTGACGGCCGCGGGCAAAATCAAAGCCATAGGCCGTAATAATCTCCCGGCCAAAAGCCAACTGTTCATCTTCCGGGTACGATTCGTGCAGGCAGCTATCGTCGGCCAGGGGTTGGGCGGTGATGGCCTGCACCAGGGGCACCAACTGCTCCCGCAGTTCGGCAAATAGCTGGCGCACGCTGGCCGCTTTCATCCCCTGGTCGGCAAAATCAATGAGGGGGTCGGCGATATGATCGTAGCCGGGGAAGCAATCGGCGATTTGCCGCGAGTAGTCCAGCGTTTGCGCCAGATCGTCCTGAATGCCGGCAAAATCGTTTTCCGGCCGGGCCTTCGTCCATTTTTGGTAGGTGGCTGCCCCGTGGGCGTACATGGCGGCCAGCAGCATGGGGGGCACTTTGATCGCCTTCTCGTAATTGCGCCGGGTGACGCGGATGAGTGAGGCTTCGTCGCTGTCGTAGGGCAGAGATTCAGCCCAGGGGGTGAGGTCGTCCAGCAGGTGGCCGATGGCCGGGTCGGTGAATTTTTCGTGCGAGAGCCGTCCCAGGGTGGATAGCTGGCGCCCCCGCGCGGCGGCCCCGCCCGGCGGCATGTAAGTGGATTGATCCCAGCCGAGTACGGCCGTCGCCGCGTTAATGTCGTTGATTTCCAGTAAACGAGTTTTTAATTCTTCGTATTTTTTCTCCACGCGATTCCTCCAGTGGGTATTAGACTGTTATCTAATGAATCGTATCTGAAATTGGATAAAGTTGCAAAGTGGCAGGATGGCAAAGTTACCTTGTTACTCTGCCACTTTGCTACTCTGCCACTTTGCCCCATAAAAGAGCGGTGAGTTTCCCGTGAAAAGTGAGAAAAGCAAGTGTATTGCGGGGGGCGGTATGTTACACTTTCCTGGGGATAGCATATGAACCGGACTGAGTTGACACAATTACTGGCGGAGGCCAAAGAAGCGCGGCGGAATTTTGATTATTTCCGGGCTGTGGCTTTGTATTCGGCTATTCTGGATAGCACGGACCCGGAGACGACGGATACGGCCGTCAAAGCCATCCGTCAAGCCGCTTTGCAAGAGGCCGGCTTGGTGCAGCGCTGGCTGGGCAACCAGGACGTGACGCTGGCCTGTTATGAACAGTTGCAGCAGGAGGCGGATTCCGGTCAGGAGCAAGTGATTGCTTTGACGCTGCTGGGAATGCAGTACGGCCGTATGGGAGAGTACGAAAAAGCGCTGGATTTGCATCAACAGGCCCGGCGTTTATCGGATACGCTTAACTTTACCAAAGGCCGGGCCTTGACTTATCAGGGTGTGGGCGCCGTGTTGACTTTTCAGGGGCGGTATGACGAGGCCTTATCCCGATTCCAAAAGGCGCGTTCTCTTTTTGACCAGATTGGCGATATTGAGGAACTGTTTCGCACCTGGAATTGGCTGGGCATCGTCCAGGCGCGGCAGGGAAGAGTGGACAAAGCGATTGTGTCGTTTGAAAATGCGCTGTACTTTGCCCGGCAGAGCGGTGTGGTGCAAACGGCCGTGGCTCTGGGAAATACAGGTGAGGCTTACCAGCAGCTTTTCGCCATGGAGCAGGCGCTTACATACCATGAGGAAGCACTGGCCTTGCTGCAAAAAGCGGAACTACCGCCCCAGGAAATTGACGTGCGGCGTAACATGGGTGTGGAATTGTGCTATTTGGGCCAGCCGGAAAAGGGTATCACTTATCTGGAAGACGCTTTGTTTACCAGCCGGATGTACAGTGAACAGGATTTGGAGTTGCAGACGCTGTACTCTCTGGCACTGGTAGAACTGGACATGGGGCAGACGGACAGGGCAGCTAAACATGCCCGCGCCCTGCAGGAAATGGCGCAGGCCAGCAAAATGCGCGGCTACCAGGCGCAAGCGCTGCACCTGGTGGGCTTATGCCACCAGGCGGCTGGTGAGCGGGTTGAGGCGGAGCAGGTCTGGCAGCAAGCTCTCTTCCTGGCGCATGAGACGGGGCAGCAATCTTTGCTTTGGCGGCTTCATGCGGCGCTGGCGGTTATTTCGGAAAACCCGGCGCTGGCAGTGACTCACAATCAGATTGCGGCGGAAGTCATTGACCAGATCATTTATCCCATTGAAGATGAATCTTTGCGCCAAACGTTTTTGAATGCGCCTCCGGTTACGGCCGTGTTGCAGCAGGTTAATCGATAGATTAAAAGTTCAACTTCTTCGAGAAGTTGAACTTTTTCGCAGAAATACCCAATTCTCCTTGAGTATAGCCACGAATCGTGGGGAGACCCTACTGAGTTGCCGCCCACGTTTGCTCGAACCTGCCACTATGCAATTCGCTAAGAGCAGCCAACATGGGATTCACATTGTCACGCTGCCATCCTCTGCCTTGTCGTTTCA
>JAJRTP010000100.1 GCA_024278255.1 Chloroflexota bacterium
AGATTTTGATTGAGGTGTTTAGATGAAGGCGACAATTACATTATTGCCGGGTGATGGCATTGGCCCGGAAGTGATAACAGAAGCGCAAAAGGTGTTGACGGCCGTAGCTGCCAAACACAATCACACGTTTAACTTTCGGGAAGGATTGATGGGCGGCATTGCCATTGACCAGACGGGCAACCCCCTGCCGGAAGAGACGCTGGGGATGTGCCTGGATGGAGATGCGGTTTTGCTGGGCGCAGTTGGCGGCCCTAAATGGAGCGATCCCACGGCCAAAGTGCGGCCGGAACAAGGGCTGCTCAAACTGCGGAAGTCGTTGGGCGTTTTTGCCAACATTCGGCCGGTCAAAGTATTTTCGGCATTGGCCGATGCCAGCCCGCTGCGGCCGGAGCGTGTGGAGAATGTGGATATTGTCTTTGTGCGGGAGCTGACTGGCGGCATCTATTTTGGTCAGCCGCAGGGTCGGGAGATGGTAAACGGCCGTCGCGCCGGTTTCGACACGATGCGCTACGATGAAGAGGAAATTCGGCGGGTGTTGGAAGTGGCCTTCCGGCTGGCGGCGCAGCGGCGGGGCAAAGTGACCTCAGTAGACAAGGCCAACGTCCTGGCCTCCTCCCGCGTCTGGCGGGAAGTGGCCCACGAAGTGGCGGCGGAACACCCGGAGATTGAATTTGAAGACGTGCTGGTGGACGCCATGGCTATGTACCTGATCAACCGCCCCGGCGATTTTGACGTGGTGGTGACGGGCAATATGTTTGGCGACATCCTTTCCGACGAAGCCTCGATGATTACCGGCTCGCTGGGGATGCTGCCCTCGGCGGCGTTGGGCGGCCCGGAATCAGTGGGACTGTATGAACCGATTCATGGCTCGGCCCCGGATATTGCCGGGCAGGGGATTGCCAATCCGCTGGCGACGATTTTGAGCGCGGCGATGCTGCTGCGCTCCAGTTTGGGATTAAGTGATGAGGCAAATGAGGTGGAAACGGCCGTTGCTCAGGTTCTGGCTGATGGTTACCGGACGGCTGATTTGGTTAAAGGTGGGGAAACGGCCGTGGGCACACAGGAAATGGGCGATCTGGTTGTTCAGTTATTGACAGACAGTTAGTGCCCGCCCGCAAATAAGTTAGCGGAATTGGCGGGCGGGCTTCGAGTAAGCGGCCTTCCATTCCAGGTAATTTATTGTTGGCCGCTTACTTAGATATGCAGCGAAAGAGAGGGCTAATCAGCATTAATTTGCATCCGTATTGACAACAAAGCAATTGTGCTAAAATATAGACAAGGTACAAAGTACGGATAATACCATGTTACAAACCATTGAAATCTATCGTGAAGATAGTAAGCGGCCAAATTACCGCGCCGTTCAGGGGCAGCGGCAGGCGCAAGGCACAACGCCCGGACAGGCGCTTGACTCTTTGGAAGAGATACTGGCGGAGAAAGGGGAGACGTCTGCCTCGCTCGTCATTTTGCAGCGGTTCCAGCCTGACGTTTATTTTCCTGAAACACAGCAGCGGCGATTACAAATGTTAATGTCCAAATTTCAAGACGCTATCCGGCAAGATACGACACTTCCCCCTGCCGAACGCAAGGAATTGGAACAATTAATTGATGCAGAATGGATAGCCGCCATTGCTCGCGGTGCTGATGTACTGGCGCAATCCAACCACAATCCTGACGCATAATTGTTAACGGGTCATTGTGAATCCCCATTATCCAACTGTGGCCGAACGCGCCGCGCATCGGTGTGAATATTGCCATGCACCGGAAGTTATCTTTAATGTTCCATTTGAAGTCGATCACGTCATTCCTGTTAGTAAAGGGGGCGCGGATGACTTTGCTAATTTGGCCTTGTCCTGTCGTTCCTGCAATTTATGGAAATCTGATGGGAATAACGGCCGTTGATCCCGACACGCAGCAAAAAGTTCCTTTGTTCAATCCACGTACCCACTCTTGGCGGGAGCATTTTCAACTCAGGCAGGAATCACCCTTCCACCTTGAGGGGGTTACACCGATAGGACGAGCAACTATTATCCATTTACGGATAAACAGCCCGTTACAATTAGCAGCCAGATCACAGTGGATTCTTTTAGGGCTTTTCCCGTGATGTTACCCGACGTTTAATACCACAATCTCCCGATTGGCAGACACGGCCGTTACAAAATCCTTGCGCCACTCTTCCGCCAGGGCAGCCACTTGGGCCAGCCTTTTTCCAGCCAGCAGCGCCCATCCGCCTCACGGCCGTTTTCTGATGTAAATCATACGCTCCGTGTGCAACAATTAAGGCATTGTAACGTATTACGGCCGTAGAGGTGATGCAATGGAAACTGGTATTTCCCCGGAAACGATAGAATTTTTACGAACATTTGGCCTGGTTTTAGCCGGGTTTATGGTTTTTGCCCTGGTGATAGGCTCTTTTCTGCTGGGGATTGTTGTCTGGCAGGTGCGCAAGATTGACGTGCCGCCGGGGGCTAACTTTGGCGAAACGCTCCTGTACACGCCATTCCTGGTGGTCGTGATGATTGATCTGCTGGATTTTGCTCTGGATTTATTGGCTGCACCGGTTTCCTGGATTATTTTGGACAGATTGGGCCTGAAGGCTTTGCGCGGCGTGGGCACAGTGCAAGCCCTCTTGCCGTTTACCCAGCTTATTCCAGTGATGACCTTATCCTGGATTGGCGTCCGGCTGCTGGGGCCGCAAAGTCTGGATGTGCTGGATAAGCTGCGGGATGCCTGAAAGAACCTTTACGTTTTCAACAGGTTGAGGAAGTATTCGTGAAAACGGCCATCCCCCGTCAACTCAGGATGAAAAGAAGTGGCTAACCATTTGCCTTGTTGGGTGGCAACGGCCGTGCCATCCGGCAGCGCAGCCATAATGCGGGCATCCCCTTTAGCCTCTACCAGTTTGGGGGCGCGAATGAAGACGGCGGGAAACGGCCGTGTCTCCCCATCCCGCAGCGCCGGAACGACCAAATCTGCCTCAAAGCTGTCCACCTGACGGCCAAAAGCATTCCGTTCCACCACAATATCCATGATGCCCAGCAACGGTTGGTCCGCCCCCACGTCCTTCGCCATGAAGATCATTCCGGCGCAGGTACCCCACATTCCCTTTGTCCGGGCAAATTGACGTAGCGGTTCCATAAAACCGTACATTACCGCCAGCTTGCCAATTGTTGTGCTTTCCCCGCCGGGGATGATTAGCCCGTCCAGGTGTGCCAGTTGATCGGGGAGGCGGACTTCTACGGCCGTGACCCCCAACGCCTCCAGCATTTGCCTGTGTTCAATAAAATCACCTTGTAAAGCCAATACGCCAATTCTCATGGTCTTCCCTACAGCTTTTTGATAAAGCAAATTTGTCGTTCTACTTCCTGAAAACCTAGCGACAGGTGGGCTGCCAGACTTATGTGGTTATCAATGAGTGTGTCAGAGGCCATTTCGCTGTAGCCATTTTCTCGCGCCCACTTTTCCGCCGCAGCCACCAACTGCCGCCCCAGACCTTCCCGCCGACCATCGGCATCCACGTACCAGCCTTCCAGATAAGCCACTGGCGAGGTGGTGCAGCCTTCGGCGTATTTGCGGATGCCTACTTCGACGAAACCTGCCAGCCCGGTAGACGGCCGTTCCGCGACAAACACACCCCACTCGGCCGGATTCGCCAGAATTTGCTGCATTTCTTCTTGCTGCACTACGGCGTCGTCTTCACCATACAGCGCAACCCTCATGCGCCACCACCCCGCCCAATCCCGTTCCGGCTCAAGCACACGAACCTTCATATAACACCCTGTTAAAACAAATGAAGAGGCAATCCAATTACCTCTTCATCTTGTCACCTTGTCACCATGTCACCTTGTCAAAAATCACCAACCGCGTACTGCCAACTGTTCCTCTTCCGGCAGGCTGCTCACATTGATGCCCACCATCGGTTCGCCCAGATTTTCGCTGACTTCGGCCAGGATTTCCGGGTTGCTGTAATGGGTGGTGGCCTGTACGATGGCTTTGGCCCGGCTGGCCGGATCGCCGCTCTTGAAGATGCCGGAGCCGACGAAAACGCCATCCACGCCTAACTGCATCATCAAAGCGGCGTCGGCCGGGGTGGCAATACCGCCCGCGGCAAAGTTAACCACCGGCAGGCGGCCCAATTCCTTGACCTCTTTTACCACAGAGAAGGGGGCGCCGATGTTTTTGGCATAGGTCATCAATTCTTCATCCGGCATCAACTGCAAGCGGCGAATTTCGCCAAATACGGTGCGGGCGTGGCGTACCGCTTCCACTACGTCGCCCGTGCCCGCTTCCCCTTTGGTGCGAATCATGGCCGCGCCTTCACCGATGCGGCGCAGTGCTTCGCCCAGGTTGCGGCAGCCGCAGACGAACGGTACTTTGAAGGGATGCTTGTAAATGTGATATTCTTCATCGGCCGGGGTCAGCACTTCGCTTTCGTCAATGTAATCCACGCCCAGTACTTCCAATATTTGCGCTTCCACAAAATGGCCGATGCGTACTTTGGCCATCACCGGGATGGAAACCGAGGCCATAATCTCCTTGATCAGGCCGGGATCAGACATGCGGGCCACGCCGCCCTGCACCCGGATGTCGGCCGGGACGCGCTCCAGAGCCATCACGGCTACCGCGCCCGCGTCTTCGGCGATCATGGCCTGCTCCGGCGTCACCACGTCCATGATGACGCCGCCTTTTAACATTTGCGCCAGACCGGCCTTCACTTTGAAGCTGGCCGCTTGTCCATTCTTTTGTACATTTCCGTTGTCGCTCATTTTTCACACTCCAGTTAATATTCGAGATTGATTCAATCTTCAAGATTGAACCAATCTGGTAACCAATCAAGTTTATCTAAAGAGATTGTAGTCTTGTGGCGAGGGAGGGGCAACTGAATTGGCCTTATTTCTTATATAAAAAATAAGAAGCAAATAAATCCAATTGTGCTGCTTTGTAAATGAACTTGAATCCTTTTCTCCCTCTTTCCGTTAACTCCAGTAGAATCGAAGCAAACTAAAAAGGATCCTGACAATCAATGCTAGATTCGCAGCAAGACAATGACCTGGTTAAGCGTGCCCAACAAGGTGACACGGCCGCTGTGGGCGCGCTTTACGACCGGCATCACGGGCACATTTTTCGTTTTGTGTGGTCACGGGTGGGCAACCGGCAAATGGCTGAAGATTTTACCGGAGAGATTTTTACCAGAATGGTAAAAGGCTTGCCGGATTACAAAATCGGCCAATCGCCCTTTCGGGCCTGGTTGTACCGTATTGCTCGCAATATTGTCACTGACGAATTCCGCAAGCAGAAAGGTCGGACGGCCGTTCCGCTGGAGGAGGCAGAAACGATGATCAGTTTGAATGAACAACCCGCCGCTATTGCTGAGAACAACATCACCCTGGGCCGTGTACAAGATGCCCTCAATCATATAGATCCCAATCAGCGCGAAGTGGTGGAATTACGCTTTCTGGCTGGATTTTCTCTGAAGGAAGCGGCTGAATCCCTGAATATTTCTCTGGCGGCCACAAAATCATTGCAGCATCGAGGCTTGAAAGCGCTCCGCGTGGCGCTTAAAGAGGTTTAAACCATGAATGAATTTGACGATTTACTCCAGGAACGATTAGAACAATTGGAAAACGGTGCGTCGCTGGCCGAGAGTATGGCCGGGCTGCTGCCGGAAGAAGCGGAACTGCTGCAATTGGCTGCCCAAATGCGGAAAATGGAAGTGCCGGTCCCGGCGGCCGCCAGTGTAGCCGCGCAACGTGCGGCCGTCTTGTCTGCCACCCGGCCCTCGCCCGCAGGACAATTTGAACAGGCTGGTTTTTGGGTATTCTTACGCAGTTTTTTCCATTCCCCGGCGCGGGCTGCCGGCGCGATGGCTTTGGCTGGCTTTATCATTATTATGGCGCTGGTGTTTTGGTCTGGACGGCCGTCGTCCGATGGAGAATTGGCGCAAGAATTGACGAAGGATACGGCCGTAGCTGAAATCCCCATCGGCGAAGAAACCACTTCAGCCGTAGACCCAGCCGAACCGGACGAAATCGCCGCCGTTGCCCCAATGCCAACCGCAGACCCGACCAACACGACCTTCCTGCCCGTCCTCTCCGCCGCCCTCTCGACCAGTCCCCATCTGGCCTCCTTGACCGATGTTCAGGGGTTTGTGGAGATGCAGAAAGCCAACGACTCCTGGCAGACTGTTACCGGCCCGCAAGCCCTGGCTGCCGGCAGCCAAATCCGCACCGGCGCACTTTCCAGCGCCAGTCTCACCTTTTACGATGGCAGCGTGGCCACAATAGGCCCGGATTCGGGATTGACCATTGAACAACTGGATGCGCAGCGCCCCGAAGACGGTTTCCGCACGATCGTGCTTAACCAGTGGCAGGGTGAGAGCCTTCACGCCGTTGAATTTCGCCATGACGGCGGTTCGCGCTATGAAGTACTTACGCCGGATGGTTCCGGGCTGGCCAGAGGGACAAAGTTTCAGGTTATTGTTGCGCCGGAGCAGTTTTCCCGGATTGCCGTGACGGAAGGGCGGGTGGATGTGACGGGCAACGGCCGTACTGTTTCCGTGACCCCCGGCAAGCTCACCACCATTCCGGCCAACGAAGCGCCCTCCACGCCCGCTTTTACCATCACCGGACAGGGAGAACTCAGCGAAAAAGGCGAAAATGCCTGGATCATTGCCGGGCAGCGTTTTGTGGTCAATGAGGCCACAGAAGTCATCGATAATCCCCAGATTGGCGACATTGTGTTTGTCTGGGGACATCTGGCGGCGGACGGGCAAAATATCGCTGACCGCATCGAATTGGTGCGCCGCTCGCCAGCTAACCAGTTTGTCCTGACCGGCATTGTGACGGAGATGAATGAGGCAGCCTGGGTTGTGGCCGGACAGACTATCATGCTGATGCCGGAGACGGAGATAGACGAGAACATCGCGCTGGATGACAAGGTGCAGGTCAGCGGCGTGATTGGCCCGGATGGTACGCTGACTGCTACCGACATCGTCCGCCTGCCGGATGCGGAGGGCACCCCCTTTGCGTTTACCGGCGTGGTGCAGGAAATGGGGGAGGAGAGTTGGCTGATTTCCGGGGTAACGGTGACGGTTGATGAGGACACGGCCGTATCTCCCAACATTCAACCGGGCGACGTGGTTAGTGTAGAAGGACTAATTCTAGCCGACCCAACCTGGCTGGCAACCTCCATCGAGTTAGTGGAAGCCGGGACAGCTACCTTTAGCATCTCCGGCGCTGTACAAAGCATCAATCCCTGGCAGGTGGCCGGGATTGGCTTTGAGACCAACGAACAAACGCTGATTGACGACGGAATTGCTGTGGGTGATTTGGTGCGGGTGAACGGCCGTATCCTGCCCGACGGTACTTGGCTGGCCGAAAGCATTATGCTGCTGGACGAAGAGTATCTGCTGGAAATTATCTTCGCCGGTACGGTGGAGGCGATTGATCCCTGGGTGGTCAGCGGTTTGCCTCTGGTTACCAATGGCGAGACGCGCATTGATGAAGGCATTGTCGTGGGGGATTTGGTGCGGGTGACAGCCCGGATCAGGGAAGATGGTACCTGGTTAGCCACGCGCATTGACCGGCGTTCTGGCGAGATTGGTGAAGGGTGTGTGACGGTTACGGCCGTGATCACCAGCATCGGCAGCGGCACATTCACCCTGAGCAACGGTACCAGCCTGAACCTGGACGAGATAGAGGTTGAAGGTGACCTCAAAGTGGGCAGCGTAGTCATGATCGTCGCCTGTGTAGCCGAAGATGGCAGCATTCAGATTGAACAAATCATCGTCCTATACACCCCAGCCGACGACCCGACGCCGCAGCCCACCCGGCCGCCGGACAATGGCAGCCGCGGCAGCGTGACCATCTGCCACAAACCCGGCACACCGGCGGAAAAGACCATGACGGTGCCGAGAGCCGCCCTCAACGGACATCTCGGTCATGGCGATACAAGGGGGCCGTGCCCCTAACAGCAAAAAGGAGAGCGGTAATCCCGCTCTCCTTTTCTATCCATCACTTTGCGTCCGAGTAAATGCGCTTGTTATGCTTATTTTTAGCCGGGCATCTCCATTAACTCTGACACCTCCAGTGAACCGCCAATATCAAGAAAAGGGCAAGTCCTGGCCAGCGACAGCGCCGCCTCCATAGAGTCTGCTTCAATGATAGTGTAACCAGACATTGTCGTTGTGCTTCCAGGGGTAACAGACCCGTCAGGGTTGACTGTGTTTGTATCCTTGAGCGGATTAGCCGGACTAACAGCCGAATCACCCAATGAAGATAACCAATCCATATATTTCGCCATATGCTGCTTACCTTCTTCCGGGCTGGATGGCTGATCGCCGCCCAGATAAACAATTACGTATTGAGACATTTGTGTTTCTCCTTTGTTGAAATTTAAATTTCACAGTACGGCAAAAAACATAACATTCTTTATTGGGGGCGTTAACGGGAGGGAGGTGGATCGTACTGTGGCATGTAAATGATGCTGAAGATGGCCCCTTGCGGGTCCTGAACGAGGGCAAAGCGACCGGTTCCGGGAATGTCTGAAGGGGGATTGAGGATGTTGCCACCTAATTCGGCAGCTTTGGCGGCGGAGGTATCGCAATCTTCGACGGCAAAGTAGACGCTCCAGTTAGAGGGCATGTCACCCCATTCTGCCTGAATTTGCATCATACCGGCGGCGGCACGGCCGTTGTTCATAAACATCAGGTAATCAGAGTTCGCGTCTTTTTGTACCGTCCAGCCAAATAAATCAGTGTAAAATTGACCGGCTTTCGCCACATCGTGACTCAACAACTCATTCCAACACAAAGTGCCGGGCATGTTGACCAGTTTGGCCCCAATGTGTGTGCCTGACTGCCACAGGTAGAACACAGCACCGGTCGGGTCTTGAATGCCGACCATGCGCCCTGCGTCCATCACATCCATCGCCGGCATGATCACTGTGCCACCGGCCGCTTCTGCTTTGGCGATGCTTTCTTCCAGATTGTCTACGGTAATGTAAGAACTCCAGTGGGGCGGGATACCTTCCATACCGGGAGGCATGGCTGAGAGAGCGGCTACGTCACGGCCGTCCAGCTTGAGCATCGTATAAACCATACTGCCATCTTCACTGACGGGCATATCCTCATACGTCCAGCCGAAAAGCTGCGTATAAAACTGCTTGGCCGCATCCGGGTTGGTGGTAGCCAGGTCTACCCATGAAAAGGTGGCGGGGGGATAACTCACAACTTCTTGCATGATCTTTCTCCTAAGGCGTGGCAGCCGGGCGCAAAACAGCGGTGTACGGGGGAGGTGGTTGCGCCCAACTGCGCGAATCGGGGTGGATAAAGGGATAACTATTATAGAACAATTGTTCTGATTTGTCCAGCTTTTTTCACAAATTGAGTACGCTCATCATACGGGATGAGGGCAGGGAATGATGAAGGTTATCAGGGGATGTTAATGAGGGGGGTACGGCACGGTAAGAAACCGTGGCTACCGAAGCCCCGGCCGTTTCTCCCGCAAAGCTGCTTCCAATTCAGCCAGACGGCCGTGCCGCGCCATAAACAGCGCCAGTTCCCGCGCCTTCGCCGATTTTGTTACGCCGGGCAGCTCGTCAAAATCTATATTCAGGTCGAAGCAAAGCTGCTTGATTTCTTCCAGATTGAAGTTTTTGTTAAGCGTCTCGTATAACTGCCGTTCCAGCCGCATTTCCAGTGTTTCAATGCCGGACAATAGTTTTTGCACCTCAAATTCCTTGTCTAACTTTCCATCGTAATAGAACTGCCGTTTCCGCCTTTCATGGTTGAGCAATGATTGGTAGGGAACGGTGTGCCCCGGATAGCCGGGCAGGGGAATTTCCTCGCTGACGTGCAAAGAGGGAAAAGTATGGTGGATGGCCGCCAACTGCATCCGAATGCTGTTGAGCAGGCTGCGCCGCGTTGCTTCTGCGCCGCCAATCCGGATGGTGAGGTGGTGTGCTTCTTCGTCGCTGACAACCAAAGCACGGTTCTCTTCCCAGCACAGGGCGGCCCCGGTGCGCCAGGATTTCTCACGCACCAGGTAGTTGGTTAGCCGCACCATCAGGCGGGAGAGGATGTTGCCGGGCATAAAGTCGCCGTAATCGTACTGAAATTCCAGGTAGGGGCCAGCTCCCAGGAAGCCGGTTTGGGAGAGGGTGGGCAGCAAATCGGGGATGAGGTACTGTTCCTGGCTGCCGGGAATGGGGAAGGAGAGTTCAAATCGCTCCATCATGCCCAAAATGAAGGGGTGGCGAAAGCGGGGATAGCGGCGCGGGTCGAGAATATCGTCCAGGATGGGCAGGGTGAGGATGCCGCCATTGGCTGCAATGGCCCCCGCCGGGTCGGTGAGGATGCGGTAGACGCCGTCCGTTACCCAATCGGGGTTGAGGACGTGGGTGCCTTCCAGGCGGCGATCGTCCTGGTAGTTAAGGATGACGCCCAATTCGTGCAAAATACCCACCCAGGCGCGTTGGAAGTCGGGATTGTCTATGCCCGCTTCCCGGCAGTATCGCTCGTACTCTTCGTAGGGGATGTAGGGGGTTTGTACGGACCGCATCGCTTCCAGTTTGGCCTTGAGGTTGAGAACGTTGTCCGGGAAGCGGTCGTTGATGCGGGGCAGGCGGCGGGCGATGGTATCGGCAATGGTCTGGCGCAGGTCGGCAATGCCTTCTCCGGTGGCGCAGGAGGTGTAGCAGATAGCTGCCAGATTGCGGTATTTGGCTTTCAGATCGCGCTCGTCCAATTGCAGCGGATGCACGTCCTGTTTGTTGACGACGATGATGACGGGGGCGTTGTCGCTGAGGCTGCTGACCAACCGCAGCCAGTGGTGCAGGCGGCTTTCCCGTTCGCCAGTACGGGCGTCCATGAGGACGAGGTAGAGGCTGCGGCTGGTGAAGAAGAA
>JAJRTP010000101.1 GCA_024278255.1 Chloroflexota bacterium
CTTTGCGCCCTCTGCGCCTCTGCGGTTAGTTTTTTCAGTAGACTCACGAATAATAAAACACTCAGACCTCGTCAATGTTGGGACGGGGTCTTTTTAGTTTGACTAAGTAAGCGGCCAACAATAAATTACCTGGAATGGAAGGCCGCTTACTCGAAGCCCGCCCGCCAATTCCGCTAACTTATTTGCGGGCGGGCACTAACTCTGAAATGGTAATGGTTCACCCGGTTGGGTAAACAGGTCTGCGGGGGCGGTATCGGGGACGAGGAGGCGGAGGGCGCCGGGTTTGATCTGGCAGTGGACGGGGGTATGGCCGGCCGGTTCCCCGTCGGTGTGGGCGGGCATAATGGGTTGGCTGCGGATGGTCACGTCACGGCCGTTGTCCATTTGCAGAAGGGTGGTATACTACCCGCCGCTATCCGCTTTGGATGCAAGAATTTAGTAATAGATTGTTTTGGATATTTCGCCTGGATGCCCGACACCATGTGGTCGGGTTTTTTTATGACCAGCGGTAGGTTCCTATTAACGGGATGAGTCCGCTGTAGACAAACAAGGAAGGCCTGCGCCCCTGACGGGGCGCATACCCCGCAAGGGGACAGGTCGCACAACGGACTCATCAAAACGTAAATAGGAGCAAAAATGACAAACGAATTTACCGCGTTAAACCTGCACCCGCAGTTGGTGCAGGCTGTATCTGAACTGGGCTTTACCGAGCCTACCCCCATTCAAACGGCCGTTATCCCCCCCATGCTCGCCGGACAAGACATCATTGGTCAGGCCCAAACAGGCACAGGCAAAACGGCCGCCTTCGCTCTCCCCATGCTGCAAAATCTCAACCCCGGACAAGAGCAGGTGCAGGGGCTGATTGTGGCCCCCACCCGCGAACTGGCGATGCAAGTGGCCCGGTCTGTCCATGATTACGGCCAGTTTATGGATATACGCGTTCTGGCAATTTATGGGGGGACGCCTTACGGCCGTCAAAAAAACCGGCTAAAAAAGAGCGTAGACGTCGTCGTCGGTACGCCTGGGCGCTTGCTGGATTTAATCAAGCAAGGGGCCCTCGATCTGAGCGGCGTGCGTACCGTCGTCCTGGATGAAGCGGACGAAATGTTGAGCATGGGCTTCATCGAAGATATCGAAACCATCCTGCAGGAAACGCCGGACGGCCGTCAAACCGCCCTCTTTTCCGCCACTCTGCCTCCAGCCATTCGTAACCTGGCAAAACGCTACCTGAATGACCCGCAAACCATCACCATCGCCCGTAAGCAGCTCACCGTCGCCAGCATCGAGCAACGCTATCATTTGGTGAATGAACAGGACAAACTGGCCGTACTGACCCGCCTCTTTGAAGTGGAACCGATCAGCAGCGCCCTCATTTTTGCCCGGACACGGGTGGGGACAAGTGAACTGGCGAATGAATTGTCCATGCGCGGCTTCCCCGCCGAGGTGTTAAACGGGGATTTGAGTCAGGAAGCCCGCGAACGGGTTCTCAGGCGCTTCCGCAAAAAGCAATTTTCCGTCCTGGTAGCGACCGATGTGGCGGCCCGTGGTCTGGACATTGACGACATCTCCCACGTTTTCAACTTTGATCTGCCCCGTGACCCGGAACTGTTTGTCCATCGCGTGGGCCGTACCGGGCGTGCCGGAAAAACCGGCATTGCCATTTCCCTGGTGACGCCGAAAGAACGCTGGCATTTGCGGAAAATCGAGAAATATGCCCGGCAGAAGATTACGGAAACGGCCGTGCCCACCACTGCCGAAATCCAAACCCACCGCGAAGGGCTGCTGCGCGAACAAATGGAAGTGTGGCTGCGGCGCGGCCGCGCCCGCCGTGAGCGGGATATGGTGGAAGAAATGATTGCCGCCGGCTTTGACCCCATTGAAATTGCTGCCGCCGCCCTGAAACTGGCCCGCGCCGAAGAAAAACAGCGTCCCATCGCCGCCATTGGTGAATTAAAGCTCCAGCCAGCCCGCAAATCACGGTCGAACGGCCGTCGCGGCCAACGAGAAAACGGCCATCGCGGCCAACGGGAAGCCGGCAGCCGTTCCCATGAAAAGGGCATGGTGCGCATGATACTTAATGCCGGACGCACCCATGGCGTGCGCCCCAACGACGTCGTGGGGACTATCGCTTACAACGCCAACATTCCCGGCAAAACAATCGGGGCCATTCGTATTCAGAACGACCACACCCTGGTAGACGTGCCGGCCCAGTTCAGCGAGCAGGTTTTGGCCGGCAGTTACCAGATTCACCGGCAAACTGTCACGGCCGAACGCGCCTGATTAGGGCAGGACAATTTTGTAAATCGTCCAGGGGCGATTTGCAAAATCGCTCTACATGGCGGAAACGAATGCGGCCTCCTTATTCAGGAGGCCGCGATTTTTATTTTTTCCGGGCTTTGGCCCAACCGTCACGCAAGGTGACGGTCAGGTTGAAGACGGGGTGTTCCGGGGTGGAGTCCGGGTCTTTGACGTAGTAGCCCTGGCGCATAAACTGGAAGGGGGCGCCTACCTCAACTTCGGCCAGCGCCGGTTCCAGCATGGCATCCGGCAATATTTCCAGGGAGTTGGGATTGAGATTGCTCAGGAAATCCTGACCTTCTTCGTCTACCTCTTCGGGATTGGGTTTGCTGAAGAGGACGCCATACTGGCGCAGTTCGGCGGGAACGGCATGAGCGGCGGAAACCCAGTGGATGGTGCCTTTGACTTTACGGCCGTCTGGCGAACGCCCCCCTTTTGACTCCGGATCATACGTACAAAGCAGTTCCACCACATTGCCCGCATCATCCTTAACCACATCGGTACAAGTAACGTAATAGGCCCCCAACAAACGCACTTCCCGCCCCGGCGCCAGGCGGAAGAATTTGCGCGGCGCGTCTTCCATGAAGTCGTTCTGTTCTATATAGATGCGTTTGGAAAAGGGCACCTGCCGCATTTCCGGGTTGCTTTTGTCCTGGGGGTAGTTGGGCACGTCGAACCATTCTACCTGATCGTCGGGGTAGTTGGTGATGGTGAGGGGTAACGGCCGTAATACAGCCATCGCTCTGGGGGTATGCCGGTTCAAATCTTCCCGCACGGCAAATTCCAGCATGGCAAAATCTACCAGACTGTTTGCTTTGGCCACGCCGGTCATATCCATAAAGTTACGCAGGGCGGCCGGTGTATAACCGCGCCGCCGCATCCCGCGAATGGTGGGCATACGCGGGTCATCCCAGCCATTAACCCAGCCATCTTCCACCAGGCGGCGCAGCTTGCGCTTGCTGGTCAGCGTATGGGTCACATTCAAGCGGCCAAACTCAATCTGGCGCGGGTGATGGATACCCAGCTGATCCAGAAACCAGTCGTACAACTCCCGGTTATTCTTAAATTCCAACGAGCAAAGCGAGTAAGTAATTCCCTCAATAGAATCCGACTGGCCGTGCGCCCAATCGTACATGGGGTAAATCGGCCATTCGCTGCCGGTGCGGTGGTGCGGCGTGTGCAGAATGCGGTACATCACCGGGTCGCGCATGACGATGTTCGGCGACGCCATGTCAATTTTGGCCCGCAGCACCCGCGCCCCGTCCGGGAATTCTCCCTGACGCATCCGCTCGAACAAGTCCAGATTTTCTTCAATTGAACGGTCCCGATAGGGACTGTTTTTGCCCGGTTCCGTTAACGTGCCCCGGTATTCCCGGATTTCGGCCGCGCTCAAATCATCCACATACGCCTTGCCATCCTTGATAAGCTGCACGGCCCACTCGTAGAGCTGCGGGAAGTAATCTGAGGCGTAAAAGAGCCGATCTTCCCAATCGTAACCCAGCCAGTGAATGTCATCCATGATGGCTTCGACAAACTCGGTTTCTTCTTTGATGGGATTGGTGTCGTCAAAGCGCAGGTTGCACTGACCGCCATAATCTTCGGCAATGCTAAAATCGGTGGAAATGGCTTTCAGATGGCCGATGTGCAGGTAGCCGTTCGGTTCCGGCGGAAAGCGGGTGTGGACAACGCCGTTGAAATGGCCTGTTTTCAGGTCTTCATTGACAATTTTTCGGATAAAATCAGTTTTTATGGGGATTGGATCCACTTTTTCGGTCATTATTATTTTTTGCTCCTTAATTTCTAAAGCAGAATTGTATCACGCAATAGAGTATGGCGGCATAAAAAAGACCCCACAGGTTTGGGGTTCCTGTGAGGTCTCTTTGAAAAACCCCCCTTAAAACTGACTGAACAAGTTAATTCAAATCTACCAAATCAGGGGACGGTATCCAATATACTTCGTTATATTTGAAAACCTTTCCTGTATTGTTCAGATGCGTATTGTGCTTTATGACTTCGATCTGGAATTGTTCCCAGGTGATTTCTCGCACCTGATTTTTTACATACAACTCCCAGGCTTCTTCAATGCTGCCTTCAAAATGGGTCAATGTGCGATCCCAGCTAACTTGACTGGCAGAAGTCGCTGAATCAACTCCAGGATTTGTGTGATCCACTGTTAAGATGGCCTGTATACGGCCGTTTTCATCAATAATAGTCGGGTTGTTGAGATATTCTTCTGACAATTCAGAATCCGGTTTGGGCAGAACAGCAATGGTGTACTGAATCTGCTTGGCCGGTACATTGATGCGAATGATCGCACCCGGATTCAATTCCCCAAACCACTTGTAAATGTATTGCGAATCAACGGGCTGGCCTGGCGGTGTTTTCATCTTCAATGATTCGCCGGAAGCATAAACAAATTCGTCTGCGACCGTCAGCTTGTAATCATTGGCCACATAGACAGCAAACAAACCATCATGAACGCCCTGACCGCTATATTTATATTCGCCTTGTTGGGAATCAATCCGGCCAATCTCGTTGCCATTAAGGAAAACAATGGCGGTGTAGTTGTTTAACCAACGACCTGTCTCTTTACCGGTCACTTTACCGGCAAATACAATGGCGGATGTGGCCGAAGCAGTGCTGCCATCGGGGTTGCTATAGCGAATACCAATATCTTCGGTAGCACAGGCGGACAGGAACAACGCCAGAATGATGAAGACGAAAATCACAATTGGTTGCGTATGGTTGGTTTTTGTGGCCTTTGTCATGGTGATACCCTCTCTTTATTTGGTAAGGAAGCGATGGACAAAGTTGAAGGGAAACGGCCGTATGCAGCTATCTGCTACAAATTTTGACTGGCGGATAAACTACACAGCGACCTTCAGGTAGAGACACCTTACGGCCGTTTCCGGCTACCGATACATCCAGGTGCCAGACCGCATTGCACATCATTGAGATTTTGGCGTTACGTCGAGAACAGTGGTGAGACGACACTAATACAACTACCTTTATAGTAGCAGAGGGGTACGGCCGTGTCGTGATACCAGGCTAACATTCAGGTGACAAATAGATTACAAAAACGATGGGGACGGTGCGGTGATTTTCTAGTTCAACCGATGCAAAGGGGGGGAAGGCAATGCCAGGCAAGGGGCGCATAAATCTGAACATCCAGAGCCAATTGCCCCTTGCCTGGCATTACGACCAGGAGGTTAACGGCCGTTCCTGCAATACACCATCCACGTACAAATCCACCTTTTCATTGAAGAAGCAAAGCAGCCCTTTGATTTTGGGCGTTTCGGGGATGGGATCGGGGTAGCTCCAGACAATATCTTTGTACACCTTATCGCCAATAGTGGCAGACCAGTAGGAGGCTGTGCCTTTGTAGGGGCATTTTGTGTGCGTGTTTGTGGCCGTAAGCAGACTCATATTGATGTCATCGGGATGGATATAGTAACGGGTGGGCGACCAGGTTTCAAAGAGGAGATACGGCCGTATCGTATCCGCCACCGTCACCCCATCAATCTCCACCCGCACGTGGCGTGAACTGGGGATGGTATCTACCCGCGTATACGGGTCGCGGGGATGGACGAATATCTGTTCATCTTCCTCAAACCAGGCATCCATTTTCCCCCAGCGGAAAACGATGGTATCCCGTAGGGGTTCGTGTTCCGGCAGGGGAGAGGTGTAACTCCAGGCAGCATTCTCAATAACCTGCCCGTCGCTGTGAATGTGGTACAGGGTGCGCTCACCTCGGCTGCGCCCGGTAGCCACCAATCGTTCCATTTGCACGTCTTCCCGCGGGAAAAAGTATTGGGGAATGTGGCTTTTATCCCAGACGAGATACGGCCGTATACTATCCGCCACAAATTCGTCACCTACCTTTACCCGCACCCACCGTTCGCTGGGCTGCCATTTCACCGGTTTTTCTTTCTTTTCAGTCATTACGTTACCTCCAATCATCAGGATGCGGTTGTGCCGGGTGATTCTTACGCACTTGTGCCAGATTGGGTGAAGGTGGCATAATTACGGCCGTAGCCACAGGAGAATTTTATGGATACCACAGCAATTGCTTTCATCTTTTTACAAATTTCAGCCTTTATTCTAGGCGTACTCATCGTCTTCAGCGCCATCGTCACGGCCGTCAAAACATTCGTTGTGCCGCGCGGGGTGCAAGACCCTTTAGCCAGGCTGCTCTTTCGTTCTACCCGTGCCATTTTCCGGCTGCTGGCACATGGCAAAGATTATGACAGGCAAGATCGGATCATGGCTTTTTACGCGCCGGTGACGCTGCTGCTTTTGCCGGTTGTTCTACTGGTAGTCGTGCAAATCGGGTATATGTTTCTTTATTGGGCTGTGGAGCCACAGCCGTTTTTCGATCTATTTGAACTGAGCGGCTCCTCCCTGCTCACCCTGGGATCGGCAGAACGAGAAACCTACATCTCTAAAATTCTGGAGTTTTCCGAAGCGACCATTGGCTTGATTTTGATTGCTCTGCTGATTGCTTACCTGCCCACAATGTACGCTGCATTTTCTCGTCGGGAAACGGCCGTAGCCCTCTGGGACGGCCGTGCCGGCACACCGCCAACCGTAGCCATGATGATCAACCGCACCTGGCGTACTGGCGAATTAACGGACATGGGTGACGTTTGGCTCGCCTGGCAAGTCTGGTTTTCCGAACTGGAAGAAAGCCACACCTCTCTGGCCTCCCTGGCCTTTTTTCGCTCACCCCGCCCCGGCCGTTCCTGGATTACGGCCGCCGGAAATGTGCTGGATTCAGCCGCTTTCATGTTAGCGGCCGTAGACATTCCCTTTGAACCGAAAGCTGCCTTTTGCCTCCGCTCCGGGTTTCTGGCCCTGCGCCATATTGCCGACTATTTCAACATCCCCTACGATCCCGACCCAGGCCCAGACGCGCCCATCAGCATCAGCCGCTATGAATTTGACCAGGTTTGGGCGGAAATGGCTCAAGATGAGGTGCCGCTAAAAGCGGACAAAGAACAGGCGTGGCGCAATTTTCAGGGGTGGCGTGTCAATTATGATACCGTGCTGCTGCAATTAGCCAGTCTGATTATGGCTCCCTACGCACCCTGGATTTCAGACAGATCGGCTGTGCCTGGCACGGGGGAAAAGGGTCTCAACAGCTAACAACGTTTTCCCCGTGCCAGGCACGCCCGATTACCCCGATTTCCCTTCGTTAACCAACCGGGGGTCTAAGGCATCCCGCAGCCCATCGCCTAACAGATTAAAGGCCAGCACGGTGATAGAAATGGCAATACCGGGTACAAAAACCAGGTGCGGCGCACTGAAAATCTGGTTACGCTCCGAGCCGAGCATGGTGCCCCATTCCGGCAAGGGCGGCTGCGCCCCCAGCCCCAGGAAAGAAAGAGCGGCTGTGTCCAATACGGCCGTAGCAATCCCCAACGTCGCCAGCACAATCAGCGGCGAAATCGCATTCGGCAAAATCCGCTTAAACAAAATATGCAAACTGCTGGCCCCCAACGCCCGTGACGCCTCGACATAATCCGCCTCTCGCACCGAAAGCACCGTAGATCGGATCACTCGTGCATAACCGGGCATACTCACAATGGCAATTGCCAGCATCGCATTCATCAGACTCGGCCCCAAAACAAACACCAAGGCAATCGCCAGCAGGAAAAACGGAAACGCCAAAATCACATCCATTGAGCGCATGATGATATTATCAATCGTCCCGCCGGCATAACCGGCAATCGCCCCCAGCGTTGTCCCACCCAGCACCGCCACAGAAATTACCGTCACCCCAATTCGCAGCGTCACCCGCGCCCCATAAAGGATACGGCTGAACACATCGCGGGCATTCCCGTCAATCCCCAGAATAAATTGCGGTTGGCTCTCCGGGCAGCCCAAAAGGTGAATACATGGCCCATCCCGCCGCTTCACGCCCTCCACGCCAATAAAATCCTTATAGGGATCATACGGCGCAATCACAGGCGCAAATAAAGCGGAGAACACAACAACAAGTAAAATAACCAGACCTACCACAGCCGAACGCTGGCGGAACACTCGCCGCAGGGTCAAACGCCACAAACTGTTTGATTTATAATCGTGAATATCAGCGATATTATCGTCGGGAATTTGCGCTACAGTTGCCATAATGAATTAATTTAACCTGATTCGTGGATCCAGAAAAGCGTAAGAGAGATCAACCATCAAATTCAAAAACACGTAAACAAAAGCAATAATAATGACAAGCCCCTGAATACCCGGGAAGTCCCTGGAAGTAATCGCTTCAAACACGCTCAGGCCAACGCCAGGAAGCGAAAAAATCGTCTCCGTCAGCACAGCGCCGCCCAAAATGGCGGCCAATTGCAGCCCGACCACCGTCACCACCGGCAGGAGAGCATTACGCAAGGCATGTTTCATAATCACAGTCCGCTGCCGCAATCCTTTGGCCTTAGCTGCGCGAATGTAATCCAGGCCCAACACCTCCAACATGCTGGAACGGGTTATGCGGGCAATAATAGCCATAGGAATAGTACTCAAAGCAAAGGCCGGTAAAATCAGGTGTCGTATGGCATCAAAAAATACTTCCCAGTCCGCAGTAATTAAAGAGTTAAAAAGGAAATGGTTAGCAATAAATTCTAAAAATAGGAACCGGGGAGTATCCTCTTCCACTGACCAGCCCCACACCTCATAAAATGGCGTGGCCGATAAGCCAGGAGAAAGCCGGCCGGAAGGTGGCAAAGCAAAGGGCGTGTCTTTCAAAGCCACGGCAAAGAAATAAATTAACATTAGCCCCAAAAAGAATACGGGAATAGAAACACCAATCGTGGCCAGGGTCATTGTGGCTACGTCAATGGCTGAATTGCGCCGGATCGCCGAGATGATGCCAGCCGGAATGCCTACGATCACAGCAAAGGTCATGGCGGCAAAAGCCAGTTCAATAGTCATAGGCAGCCGCTCCACCAGCATCACAATGATAGGCCGGCCAAAGCGAATGGAATCACCCAAATCCCCATGTAATACTTTATTGATATAAATGCCAAACTGCACCGGTAAAGGCTCGTTCAAACCATGCTCTTCTGCAAACCGTTCACAAATCTGTTCGCTGGCTTTTTCACCCAGGATCGATTTGCAAGGATCGCCGGGAATAGCGCGTGCCAAGCCAAACACAACCAGAAGAATGGCAAACATAACAGGTATGGCTAATAAAGTGCGGCGGATTATGTATTGAACCATCAGTCTATACTCTAAGGTGATGGTCACTTGGTAAGTGACTGTCACCTGAAAGAATACGGGATGACATGGTGAGCACACTCACAACATTGCCATCCCGTATTATCAAGCTAATCAGGCGTTACTGGTAACGACAGCACATCGTTAACTCTAAAGTTTAGTAACTATACAGTCTCTTGGGAGAAACCGGGTTTTTCATCCAAAACCCGGTTTCTAACTGATCAGTTACAAAGATTATTCATCCTGATTCATCAATTTGTCCCACAGGTACGTATAATACGTAAAGGTACCGGTGTTACCTACATGATTCGGATTGGCGGCATCAATACCGGCAGCCCAGGAAGCGACGACATCGTTGGCATCAAAGTCAGAACCGTCGTGGAATTTGACGCCTTCGCGCAGGGTACAAGTCCAAACGGTGGCGTCTTCGTTGCTCGTGCATTCGGTAGCCAGAGCCGGCACAGTCTCACCGGAATCCAACTTGTACTGAAGCAATGTTTCCACAACCTGCTGACAAGGCCGCAAAGATTCACCATCGGATTCATCGGCACAGTAAAGGCTGATAGGTTCCGCGTTTTGCACATAGACCAATGTATCCTTACCAGGATCAAGCAACGCGAATTGGGTGGCCCCAAATGGCGGCGTGTAGGCGTTTCCCAAACTGGCCAAAGCAGCATCAGCAGCCGCACCGTTGGCGATGGGTACCATAGGCACTAATTCGCGGATGGCGTTGTTAGCCTGTTCATACAACGGCCGTGCTTCTTCTAAGTCCGCAATGCTGGAAGCCTCCAACAAGGGTTCGTAGATTTCTGGGAACGGATCGCCAAACTGCGGATTTTCAGAAGAAAAATGGAAATCCAGGAAGTTGGTCACGTGAGGGTAATCAGCACCCCAGCCTAACATATAAAGCCCGTCCAGATTGCCGCTTTGCGACTCTTCAATGAAGGTCCCGGATTCCATCACCTCAATCGTGGCGTCAATGCCCAGATTTTCCCGTAACTGTGTCTGGAACTCAACGGCTACCAAACTCGGTTCCGGCAAATAAGTGCGGAACACATCCCGGTAGAAGATAGTGGTTTCAAAGCCATCAGGATAGCCCGCTTCAGCTAACAAAGCACGGGCTGCTTCGGCATCAAACTCATACCACGGGTCACCCACACAACCGTTGGGAATCGTACAAGGGGTGAAGAAATCGGGGACTGTGGAACCCGTAGGATAGAAGTTGTCCACAATACGCTGCCGGTCAATGCCCATAGCAATGGCTTGACGCACCATCTGGTTATCAAACGGTTCAAACGTATTGGTCATCGCCAAATAGAGGACGTTAGGATTGGCAAATTCGACCAGTTGCAGATTGGGATCATCTTGGATACTTTCCCAGTCGTCCGGGCTGGGAGCCGTGATCATATCAGCATTGCCGGATTGTAGTTCCAGTAAGCGGGCTGCGCCTTCGGTACCCCAACGGAGTACGGCCGTTTCCGCAATTGCCGGTTCTCCCCAATAATCATCAAAACGCTTGAAGATAATGGAGTCACCACGATTCCATTCGTCTAACATGTATGCGGCCGTGCCAATGGGATGGTCCAGAATATCACCGGTGCCGCCCGTTTCGGCAATCCATTCAGATGGTTGAATACCAAAAGGAGTAAAGGCAATTTTAGCCAGGAAAGCCGGGTCCGGCTTACACAGGTCAAATTCAACCGTGAATTCATCCAAGGCCTGGATAGTTTCTATCTTGCCACCATAATCGCAGCTTTCAGCAGCTACAGATGCAGGCTCAAAAGCCATCGCTTCTTCGGCCGGAGCTTCAGTAGGCGCTGCTTCGGCAGGAGCCTCGGTAGGCGCTGCTTCGGCAGGGGCTTCAGTAGGCTCAACCGCTTGTTCTATTTCTTCTTCGGCTGCTGTTTCACCAGCCTCTTCGGCCGGAGCGCCTTCTTCGGCTGGAGCTTCCGTTGGTGAGGCGGCCGGTTCCTGACCACTGCCACCACAAGCTGCCAGGGCCATTCCCAATACCAGGAATAATGCTGTGAGTAAATACCATCTATGGTTTTTCATACTCTCCTCCTATGAGAATATTATGTTGAGAATATTGTGTGTGTGCTGTCATTTTTACCAAAACGTCCTTCTCCGATGAAGGGTGCAATGGTAGCATGGGTTAAACCGAATGACAAGCAAGTTGCCCAAGCGGCACAGCATTTCCAATTCTGGAATTCAAGCGGATGCCCAAGCCATTTATACGGATAGTCCAAGGGATAAAATCTCGGTCTTTACCGCCGCCAGGCAGGGCAGCGTTTGTCAACAGCGGCCGTGTTGGTCACATTCCGGGCATTGCTACCGTCACTGTTGCTC
>JAJRTP010000102.1 GCA_024278255.1 Chloroflexota bacterium
AAGCCATCCGTGCCAAAATCGGCACACCGCTGACGGTGTACGTCTACGAAGAAGATGAACGAATGGTGTACCCGGTGCTGGCCTGCTTGCAGCGCAAACTGCTGCGGGAAGCGGAAGTGAAGGCGTGGCTGGCCGGTTTTGTACCATTGTGCCAGGGAACCGAGCCGTTCCCGAACGTGTACCGGCAGGCGTTGAACGTCAAGCTATTCCTGCGCAGCCTCTACTTCCGCGCCAAAAAGCCGGAAACAGTCGAGGCCATCGGTGAAAAAAGCGCCCATGCCCTGCGCAAGCTGGTGGATGAGGTTTTGCGGGAGATTGCTCATTTTTGAACCACGGATTGGCGCAGATTTGGTGGATAAACACGGATTAGAAATATCTACAAGGATGCTGCCAGTTTGTTGATTTTTGTATTCAATTCTCGTTGGCTTTGTTCGCGGAAAGATTGAATGACAGTTCGCGCCTTTTTTTTATGTGTGTCACTTGCCAAATCTACGACAGTTTTCTTACCTGCGTTATATTCAAAGACCATTACCAGTGGCGCTTCTTCTACATACCCCAGCATCATACCGAGTAATGTGTTGGCAGCTAACTTAAGGTTTGCTTGCGTCAGGTCGTTATCGTCATAAGCGCCGTGGAAGATATGCGCTCTGTCCGGGATTTGCGTTGCCAAAAAGGGGCGTTCAATCTCACGCTGTAAGAATGTGGCTAATCTATCCAGGTTTTTATCGGTTACACTTATTCGACTATTTGTTCCCATAGTACTTATCCTCATACCTTTGACGGTAGAATCGCCACTGATTCTTGATGTCTGCAATGGCCTGGGTCAGGGCAAGACCCTTGTCACTTCCTGAGGCGGCAATTTTTTCTTTTTCGCCGGACGGTGACATAACATCTTTATGGAAAAAACCGTGCGCTTCATCAAACCGGATAATGGGATGCCATTTGCCATCAATGTAAGCCTCATACTGAATCACAAAAATGGCTTTTATTTGACCGTGTTCAGATATGAAATGGACTCGTAAACGATCAAGTCCCGTTTCAAAATCTTGTATCCAGAATTTTTCACCCATCTACATAAAGTATAAGTTAGTCCAGATTGTTGTCAATCGCTGAATTACATTACTTTAATTCTTCGGCCGGGGGGCGGATGACCAGGAGGGAGGCGTCTGCGCCGCGCATGACTTTTTCGGTGATTTGGCCGTAGACCCAACGGCCGCTGCCCGTAAAACCGTGGGTGGTCATGGCGATGAGATCAATGTTGGCGGTGTTGACGAATTCGATAATAGTGGCGGCAACAGGGCCAGTGGGGACGACGATGTCTACGGCCGTATCCTCCTCAATCTTCTCTGCCACTGCCTGCAAATAGGCAAAGGCTGCCTGCGACTTCACATAGCCATCGCCTGTTTCCCCGGCAACCCGCAGCAGGGTGACTTGCGCTCCAAGTCGCTGCGCTGTTTCCAGGCCGGGAATAATGGCTTTTTCCGCCAGGGAGGAGCCGTCGAGGGGGATGAGCAGGCGACGGATGGGATCGGCATAGCGCACGACCAGCATGGGGCAGGGGGCGGTGCGCAGAACCCGCTCGGCCACACTGCCCAGCAGCCAACGGCCGAATCCGGAACGGCCGTGCGTGGACATGATGAGCAAATCTACGTTTTCTTCTACGGCCGTGTCTACAATCACCGCCGCTTCATCCCCTTCAATCACCCGCTTGTCCATCAGCAGATCGGGGTGGCGCGGCCGGGCCATGATCTCATCCAGGTAGGAATGGGCTTCCTGGCGATCCCAGCGTTGGCCGGCTTCTTCTTCCAGCAGTTGGTACCCTTTCAGGACAGGTACGCGCAGCAAGATGATGGCGGCCTGTCGTTCGCCGACCAATGAATCGGCCAATTCCAGGGATCGTTCCGCCAATTTGGAGCCATCCAGGGGGACTAGAATTTTGTCAAACATAGGGTTCTCCTCGTTGTCCAGTGCCAGGCACGGGTTGAATGACCGGGATCGTTAACCCCGTGCCTGGCACTGCCTACAGATATTGTACGGGGTTGTGGGGGGAAGGCAAGACGGCCGTAACTGCCCGCTTGAAACCCGGGCCCATTTCTGCTATAGTGATTGTACCATATTTCACAAACCGATTCGCAGCAAAACAGGCAGAGGAAGCTATGAAAAAGAAATCCGAAAAACCGGTAGGCAGCCCGGTTGAGCAGGCAGAACGTCATTACCGGATGCGGCATGAGCGGCAGGATTTGATTGAAGAACTGATCCAGGAAGGACAGGAGAGGGGGCTGTTTGACGATCTGCCGGGGAAAGGGGAGCCGCTGAATTTGCAAAAAAATCCGTATGAGAAGGATATGGAACTGGCAAACAAGCTCCTCAAGGAGAATGATCTGCCACCAGCCTGGATTTTGCAGCGGAAACGCATTTTGGACGGCATCAACCAGTTTCGGGTGGACATCAAGCGGCAGTGGGCCTGGCATGAGCGGGAGTTTGCTGCCGCACCCATTGAGGGCAAAGGGCGTTTGACGATTAGCTGGGATAATTATTGCCGGAAATGGATCGAGACTGTGGCTGATTTGAACAAGCGGATTGAGAATTTTAATCTGAAACGGCCGTTGGACAATCTGGAAATCCTCAAACTCAGCCTGGATGCCGAACTGGCCCGGGCTAACGCCCCCCGCTGGCTCCGCTAACACCCCGCCGCGTCATTCCTCATAAATACTCCCTTAAAAATCCGCACATTTGTTTGCATTTTCCTATTTTTTATAATAAACTTGATAAAAATAAGATTATTGTATTGTGTAAGCCAGATTTCAGGAAATTTTGCACAATACGTTTATCGTAATTAAGTATCGTTCTTTGAAAAGTGAGTGATTTTGTGAATCCGTACATTGAAAGTCGTGAGGATTTTTCTGGAGATAACCACAAAAGCCGGCCTGAAGTGGCGGTTGATGATTTTCTCATGCTTTTTTTGGAAGAAAATCGAGGCCACGATTTATTAAATGCCGCTGAAGAAGTGGAACTGGCTAAGTTGATTGAAGCCGGGCGGGAGGCCACGCAGCAGCTTAAAGACCCGAACTTGCCGGAAGTGGAAAAGCAGCGTTGGCTGAAGGTGAAGGAACGGGCGCGGGCGGCGCGAGCCAAATTGGTGCAGTCTAACGTGCGGCTGGTCATCAGTATTGCCAAGCGGTACCGGGGACAGGGGGTTGATTTTCTGGACCTGGTGCAGGAAGGGAATATTGGTTTGCTCACGGCCGTAGAAAAATTTGACTACACCATGGGTAACCGGTTCAGTACTTATGCCACCTGGTGGATTCGCCAGTCTGTCAGCCGGGCCATTGCCAATCACGGCCGTCTCATTCGCATCCCCGCCAACAAATCTACCCTTATCCGCAACCTCTATCTGGCCCAACAGGAACTGGAACAGCGTCACGGCCGTAAACCCACCAACGAAAAATTGGCCCTCCATACCGTCTTTACACCGGATCGGGTGCGGCTGCTTAAGGAAATTACCCAGCCCCTGCTGTCGCTGGAGCAGCCGGCCGGGCCGGAAGATACAGAACTGGGCAGCTATCTGGAAGATAATCTGGCGGCGCGTCCCGGAGATGCCGTGGCTGACAAAATGCTGCGGGAACGGATTGATACCTTGCTGGATTTGCTCAGCCCGCGGGAGATGCAGGTATTGTGTTTACGCTATGGGCTGCGCGGCAATGAAACGCACACCTTAAAAGAAGTGGGCCAGATGTTTGAACTGTCGCGGGAACGTATCCGGCAAATCGAAAAAAGCGCCTTGCGCAAATTACGCCAGCCCCAGGTGAGTGGCGATCTACAATACTACTTCCATTAAAAAAACCGGCATCATGCCGGTTTTTTTAATTCGTTCCTTCCCCAAACTTGTACTGAGCTTGTCGAAGTATTCGTTGTTATCCCTCAGCCAGGGCCACCAGTTCCATCAAATCATCAAATTCCTGGTAAAAGCCTTCGATGATGGTTTCCGGATCGGGGATGAGACCCTGATCGGTAACGACACCCAGGTATACCTTGCCGGCATAGCTCAGGATGCTGATGCCCAGGGCCACGCGCCCTGATTGAGGCACCCAGAACATGATGTCTTCGATTTTATTGCCGGCCAGGTAGAGGGGGATGGGCGGGCCGGGTACGTTGGTCATTACGGCCGTAATCTTGGCCGCCAGTATGCCAACCAGATTCCGCTGAATTTCGGCCGGCGTCATCCCCATGCCGTTGAGAATAATCAGGCCGACAGACCCTTCTTTGGAATGTTTTAAGGCATCCATTCGTTCGTGGACAACTACTAATCGCTCCAGAGGATCGGCCACACCTACAGGCAAATCCAGGAAAAGCAGGCCGAATTTG
>JAJRTP010000103.1 GCA_024278255.1 Chloroflexota bacterium
AAATCGTTTCCAGCCGGACAACGGCCGTTACCCCCGAATCAATCAAATCCCGCAGCACATCCCCCGCCCCCACGCTGGGCAACTGGTCAATGTCCCCCACCAGCAGTAAATGGCTGGCCGGATCAATCGCCTTGAGCAAATTGTTTGCCAGCAGCAAATCCAGCATGGACGCTTCGTCAATCACAATCATATCCGCGTCAATGGGCTGGTGTTCGTTGCGGCCAAACCCTTCCCCCGGATTGTACTCAAGCAGGCGATGGATTGTCTTCGCTTCCCGCCCCGTCGCTTCCGCCAGCCGCTTGGCCGCCCGGCCGGTAGGGGAAGCCAGAACGTAGGTACGGCCGTTAGCATCCAGCAAATCCAGCAGTGTGCGTAGTGTCGTCGTCTTCCCCGTGCCCGGCCCCCCGGTGAGGATGGTGACCTTGTGGGATACGGCCGTTTGAACAGCTTCAATTTGCTGCGGAGCAAGCTGGAGCGTATTGCGTGTAGCGTATTGCGTGCTAGGCGTAAACAACCGATCACCGCCCACCGGTAACCGCTTACCGATCACCGCCAACCGGCTCTTCGGATGCTCAATCATCTGCTGCACCCGCCGCGTCACCCCAATCTCCGAATAATAAAACGGCGTCAAATAGACCGCCTGCTCTTCCTTTGCTACTGAAAACTGACCACTGTCCACTGAATACTGAATCGTTTCCCGCTTGAGAAAATCGCTCGTTTCCAGGGTATCAATAACGGCCGTCACCTTCTCCTGCTCCACTGCCAGAATCTCCGCCGCTTCCGGTTCCAGCTCCTCCTGCGGCATGTAGACGTGGCCTTCTTCCGCCATGCGGTTGAGCGTGTAAGCCACCCCCGCCTCAATGCGGCTGGGATCATCCGAGGCCAGCCCCAAAGCGCGGGCAATCTTGTCCGCCGTCTTGAAACCAATGCCATACACATCCTGCACCAACCGGTACGGCGTATTTTGCACCACCGCCAAGGACTCGTCCCCATATTTCTTGTAAATTTTCGTCGCCAGATTGGTAGAAACGCCGTGCGATTGCAGGAAGATCATCACGTCCTTGATGGCCCGCTGCTCTTCCCACGCTTTAGTAATCTGCGCCACCCGTTTTTTGCCGATGCCCAGCACCTCCCGCAGCCGCTTCGGGTTTTCCTCAATCACGTCCAACGTATCATCCCCAAATTTGCTGACGATGCGTTCCGCCATCACCGGCCCCACGCCGCGAATCATGCCGGAGCCGAGATACCGCTTGATCCCTTCCGTGGTGGCCGGCAAGGATTGTTCGCAAAACTCGGCCTGGAATTGACGGCCGTGTTTGGCGTGACTGGTCCATTTTCCCGTAAGCTTCAGCCACTCCCCCGGCTGTACCTCCGGCAGATTACCTACCACTGTAATCAACCCTTCCCGCCCCCCGGCATACTTAAAGGGCAGCATCCCCCGGCTGTCCGGTTTCAGGCGGATGACCGAGTAGCCGTTTTCGGCATTATAATAAGTGATGCGCTCCACAGAGCCGCTGATTTTGTCCCGGGTAGTCATGAGAGTATTTTACGGCCGTCGCCCATCCCGGCGCAAACTGGTTGACAATGGATATTTATGTGGTGTATTATGTGGATAATAATCCATATAATCATAATGGTGAAACTGATGAAAACCGTACAAATCACATTAGACGAGGCCCTGCTGCAACAAGTAGACGAAGTGGTGCAAAACGAAGGCACCAACCGCTCCGCCTACATCCGGGAAATACTAGAAGAGGCGCTCAAACGCTACCGCATCGCCCAACTGGAAAAGAAACACCGGGAAGGGTATGAGCGCCTACCCATTCAGCCAGAAGAAATTGAGGAATTAGAATTAAGGGAATCAGCACAGGTGTGGCCTGATGATGAAGCGTGGTGAAGTTCGCTGGCACACATTCAAGCCGCCTGACAAACAGCGCCCGGTGGTCATATTGACCCGCGACTCTGTGATTGATTACATGGACAGAATCACCATAGCACCTATCACCACAACCATCCGGGACATCCCGACAGAAGTCTATTTGACGCCGGCTCACGGTGTACCCCGCATCAGCGTAGTGAGTCTGGACAATATAACCACGATACAAAAGCATCTCATCGGCCGGCTGATCACTATTTTGCCGCCGGAAAAAATGGAAGAGATAGAGAATGCGGTCTGCTTTGCTCTGGGAATAGATCGGTAAGATTCACCGTTTTCTCACTCGCCGCACTCGACAGAAACCAGCGCCTGCGCTATACTAGCGGCACGCACCGGATATAAACCGTTACTGGATAGTAGGGTTTTAGCCCCGCCCAATCAGCGGGGTTTGTTTATGCTTAGTAAGCGGCCAACAATAAATTATCTGAAGGTAGAAGGCCGCTTACTCGAAGCCCGTTCGCCAATTCCGCCAACTTATTTTCGAACGGGCACTTAACGGCAAATCGCGGTTGACGGAGATAAAAGCAATGATGCAAAATGATGTTGTATATGTCACAGAAGAAGGCCTGCAAAAAATAAAGGAAGAGCTGGCCTACCTGCAAACGGAAAAGCGGGAAGAAATTTCGGTCAAACTGGAAGCGGCCATCAAACAAGGCGATCTGAAAGAGAACGCCGATTATCACTCGGCTAAGGAAGAACAGGGGTTCATTGAAGGCCGCATCAAAGACCTGGAAGATGCTTTGCGCCGCGCCGAAATCATTGAGGATAATGCGCCAACCGATATCGTCAGTGTGGGTAACACGGTGACGGTTGTAGAGGAAGGGTTTGACGAGGAAGAAACCTATTACATCGTCGGCCCCCATGAAGCAGACCCGGCCAACGGCCGTATCTCCAACGAATCTCCCATCGGCCGAGCCTTGCTTGGCGCGAAAAAGGGCCAGACCATCACCGCCCAAACCCCTGGCGGCGAAATCAATTTCACCATTCAATCCATCAAGTAAACCCGCAGCTAAATTCTGAATTTGATACGGCCGTTCCGAGGAACGGCCGTTTTTTTACGTCATCCCAATATCGTTAAAACTTCGTTTTATCTACATCTTGACAATCCAATGCTTAATCTGCTATCATAGGTATCACAAACCATAAACAAAAGCGACGAAAGGGATATATTGCCGGGCTGCCTCGGCGTCCAGAGAGCGGTTCACCTGCTGCAAGAACCGCCGCCAGACCCCGACGATGACACCCTGGAGCTGATCGGTGAACAGTGATCAGTGTACAGTTTTCAGTATTCAGTAGAAATTAACTGCTGAAAACTCCGGAAAACTAAAAAATCATATTGCAAACGATAAAATGTCTTCCCATTCAGAGTCGGTTAGCTCTGACTGTTCACGCATCTGCTCGACATGGCGATGAATAAGCAGATTTCGAAGTCC